>NZ_CEVIVD010000171.1:0-8828 GCF_982290655.1 Protofrankia sp. CiP1_Cm_nod3 | reverse complement strand
GGTGACGACCCGCAGGCCGGGGCTGGGGCCGGGGCTGACGGACGATGAGCGCCGGGAGCACCGAGGTCGAGCTGTACCGGACCGACGACTACGTCCGGGTCGGTCGGGTACCGCTCGTCCCGTTGTTGCAGACCGTCTTCGAGCGGGTGCTGGGTGAGGCTCTGGTCGGCAGCCGCTTCGAGCTGCTGTTCCTGCCGGTCGCGGACCGTTCCGAGCTGGCCGGCAGCCCCTCGGTGGTCAATCTCCGGTCGAGTCACGGCTACGTGCGGGTGCGCATCGTCCGGGACGGTCGGCTGCTCTACCAGCATCCGCACTCGGTCCGGGAGATCATCGCCCGGCCGTTGCAGCGGCTGCTCGCCGAGCAGATCCCGGCGGAGAAGCACTGGGGGTTCGGTATCCGCGGCCCCGGTTTCGACCGGGTGGCCCTGGTCCGGCCCGCCCCGCAGGTGGAGGGCCGGGTTGAGGTGACGGTGGGTTCCCGCCGTCCCCGGGCCTTCCATCTGGAGGAGATCCACGAGCCCGACCCCCCGGCCGCGACTCTCGCCGATCTCGTCGCCGACGTGGCCAGGACACCCGGTGCCGACGTCAAGATATCCGGCGCCGAGATGTCCGGCGCGGACGCCGAGATACCCGACGCCGAAATACCCGCTGAAATACCTGACGTGGATGTCGTGCTGCCCGTGGCTGACCGTGACGCCGATACCGACGCAGGCGCAGACGCAGACGCCGGTGCCGGCGTCCGTGCTGGTGCCATGCTTACGGCCACGGCTGCGCCGGGAGTCACGGTGGTGATCGACCGTGACGTCGCCGACGCCCTGAAACGCCGGACGGAGTTCTCGGCCGAGGTGGAGGAAGGCGGTTTTCTCGCCGGTCACGTCTACCGTGACGCGGACCGTCCCGGCAGCCACCTCGTGAAGATCACGGCGGCGATCGCGGCGGAGCGGACCGGTGCGTCCCTGTTGCATTTCACCTTCACCGGCGAGAGCTTCCTGCGGATCAACGAGCAGCTGGCCGGCCGCGGCCGGGACGAAAGGCTCGTCGGCTGGTACCACACCCACCTGTTCCCGGCCACCGGCGAGATCGGGTTGTCGTCGGTGGACGTCGAGCTGCACACGACCACGTTCCGCCGGCTCTGGCAGGTCGCCGGCCTGGTCAACATCGACCGGGACGACCCGCGGGATCGGGTGCTGCGCTTCTACCACGCGGAGGCCGCCGATACCGCCGATACCGCCGACGACGGAAGTACGACAAGCGCACCTACAACAAGCGCAGGAGATACAAGAGGTACAAGAAGTGCAAGAAGGACGCGGGATGGTGGCGAGAGCATGGTGCTCACCCCCTACTGGGAGACCACCGGATGAACGCGGAGACGACCGCGTGCCGGGTGCTCGCCTGGGCCGCTGACACCGCAGGCCGGCCGGCGGGTGACGCCACGGGACGGCCGGCGCCACCGCCGGTCGGTCCGTTGCGGGAAGCCGGCGCGCTCGGCCGTCCCACCGCGGGCACTGTGACGGCGTTGCGGGAGCTGATCCGTGACACGGCCGCCCGGCTCGGGGCGGGGTCGCCTCCGTTCGCCGATCCGGCGCCGGTCGGCCCGGGTGCGCTGCTGCTGGCGGCCGCGGTCGGCGGGCGGGCCCAGCCCGCCGCGGCGCGGGCACTCGCCGAGGCGGTCCCGGCGCCGAGGCTGTCCGCCGGTGGCTGGGCCGACGCCCTCGCCCGGCATGCGGTGGTCGCGCCGGCACTGTCGGTGTGCCGACCCATGCCCGGCGCCTCGGCACCCGGGCAGGCGGCGACAGCTGCGCCAGCCTCGACACCCACGCAAGCGGCGGCACCTGGGCAAGTGGCGACAGCCGGGCAAGTGGCGACAGCTGCGCCGGCCGCGGCGTCCGTGGCAGCCGCGCCGGTCGTGCCGGCGGCCGACCGGACGATCGACGCCGAGCTGGCCGACGCGCTGCTGCGGGCGTCCATCCTGACCGCGGTGCTGCACCGGCCGCCGCTGGGCCGGCTGGCCGGGGGTGCCACCGCGACGGAGGCCGCCGCCGCGGTCGGCCTGCTCGGCCGGCCGCGCGGGCGTGCCGTGCTGACCGCGGCGCTGGCTGGGTGGTCGTCCGACCCGGCGGTGCTCACCTGGCGGACGGAACTGCTGACCCGGCTGTCCCACGAGCATCCCGATGTCGTGCTCGACACCTACCTGCTGGCCCGGCTGCGCCACGGCGCCGACTGGGACAGGCGGCTGAGCGCGGCGGCCCGTGCGCTCTCCGGTGCCGGCCTGCCCGACGACCTGCCTGTCGCCACCGTCCGGTTCTGGGCGCCGCTGGCCGTGCTGGACCAGCGCGACCCGGCGCTGATCCGCTCCCGGACGTTCCTGGACGGCCATCGTGACGCGCTGAACCTCGTCCGGCGGTACCGGCTCGCTCTGTCGGTGGCAGGTGCGGCATGAGCGCGGGCCTCCTCAGGCTGAGGCTCGTCCCGCTCGATCCGACGGCGTTTCATGATCGATACGTGCTGGCCGAGACCGACGAACCGGAGCTCACTCTCGGTGAGCTGCTGGCCGACCTGCCGGCGTTCAGCCTCACCCCGCTGGATCCGGCCTACCTGGAGGTGCCGGTCCGGCGGCTTGTCCTGGAGCTGGCCGAACCCGACCCGTCGACCCCGCTGCACCTCCCGCCCGGCCTGGACCTGACGGCTCTCGCCGCGGCCGGCTCACCGCGCGACGGTGGACCGGCGGCTGGCGCCGACGCCGGTGCCGGCCCCGGTGCCGCGGTCGGCGCCGACCCCGATGCGGACACCCGTGCCGGCACGGCCGAGCGGAACACCGGCGCGACCGGGCAGGTCGTGGCCGCGGAGCCCGGGCATCCGGAGACGCTGAGCGAGCGGGAAGCCGTGCTGATCGCGCACGACATGGAGATCAACCGGGCCGCCGCGTACCTGGAGAGCGGCATGTCGGTCCTGGTGCGCTGCGAGAAGCTGCTCGTCGAGCACCTGGCCCACGAGATCGCCGGCCGATCCGGGCGGCCCCAGCGGACGCTGCGGCCCGTCGGCGGCGCCGGGGCGCCGGGGATGCCGTCCGGCCTGGGGGAGGCGACCCCGCTCGGCGGCGGGCGCCGCGCCGAGCTGCTGGCCGCGCTGCAGGCCGCGGTCACCGACGCCAAGCCCGGTGACGTGGTGGTCGTCCCCCATCTGGACCTGCTCGCCGGCGGCAGCGACGCGGCGCTGACGAGCGAGGCCCGGGAGCTCACCGACGTCCTCTACGAGCGCAGCGCGTGCGTGCTGCTGGCGTTCACCGACCCGTCCCTGGTGATCCCGGAGGTGCTGGCCAACCGGTTCGCGGTCCGGCTGTCGATCGAGATCCTGCCCCGGGAGGTGGCGACCGGCTCCGGCGCGCGGGTGCCGGTCGGGCGGGCGCTGGTCACCCGTGGGGAGGCCGAGCTGTTCGACGGCTTCGACGCGACCGACCTGTACAAGTACGTGGCCGGGATGAACGCCGTCCGGCTGCGCAACGCCCTGCGGTTCGCCTACCACCAGCACCGCCCGACGCTGCGCCAGGGCGACCGGCGGCCCACCTTCGCCGACCTGCGTCACGAGCTGCGGGTGTTCAAGGCCCGGACGTCCAGCTCGTTCGAGGTGCCGAACGTGCCGTTCTCGGCGATCGGCGGCTACGCGGACGTCAAGGCCGAGCTGACGCGGGCGCTGACCATCATCGGCGGCGCCGTGGACCTGCCCGCCCACCTGCGCCACGACCTGGTGCCGCGGGGGTTCATCTTCCACGGCCCGCCGGGCACCGGCAAGACGCTGTTCGCCAAGGCCGTGGCCGCCCGGCTGGCCGCGACGATCCTGGTGGTCAGCGGGCCGGAGGTCACCGACATGTACGTCGGGGAGAGCGAACGCAAGATCCGCGACCTGTTCGCCGAGGCCCGCCGCAACGCCCCGGCCGTGGTCGTCTTCGACGAGTTCGACTCGATCGCGGCCCGGCGCACCGGCCGGGACGACGGCGGCAGCCGGGCCGGCAACGCGATCGTCGCCCAGCTGCTCACCGAACTCGACGGCTTCCGCCCCGAGGTACCAGTTCTGATCATCGGTACGACCAACCGGATCGACCTGATCGACGACGCGCTGCTGCGGCCGAGCCGGTTCCGCCCGATCCGGATCGACCTGCCGGACGAGGACGCCCGCCGGGAGATCGTCCGGGTGCACGCCGGCCACTTCGGCATCCCGGTCAGCCCCGTCCTGGTGGACGCCATCGCGCGGGCGACCGAGGGGCTCAACGGCGACGAGATCCGCTCGGTGTTCCGCGACGGCCGCGCCGACGAGCTGGTCGGCGACCCGAGACGGCCCGCCGACGCCCGCCGGCTCGGCGAGCTGATCGGGGCGCTGCGCGCGGCCCGGCAGCGGCGGGAGCTGGAGCGGAACCCGCGGCCGGGCCGCTCCGGCGCCGGCCGGCAGCGGGTGGCCCTGGTGGCGACTCCGGATCACGTCCCCTCCGCGGGCGCCTCCGTGGGCGGGGCGGGGACCCGTGGCGCGGGCACGAGGGGCGCCGCCGCCGGCACCGCCACGGCGGGCACCGGTACGGTCACGCGTGGGGCCATCCGCCCGGCGGGCGGCCCGGCCGGCGAGCCGATCGGGGTCGCCGGGGTCGCCGGGGTCGCCGGCCGCCGTGGCACCACGGATATGCTCCCGATCGTCACCTATGGGGAAGAGTTCACCACAGACGGGAGCCCCCAAACCGGGACGTCCCGCGACGCCAGTACCAGTCCTGGCCGGGGGGAGAGCACCACGCCATGACCACACCAGCGACCGCACCGGTGACCACGCCGGCGCTGGACCAGCCGACCAGGGTGCTGGCGCGCACGTTCGCCACCCGGCTGCGCGACGTCCGGCAGGACTTCGTGGACCGGGACGAGGCGGTCGACCTGCTCGCCCTGGCCGTCCTGTGCCGTGAGCACGTCCTGCTCGTCGGGCCGCCGGGGACCGCCAAGAGCAGCCTGCTGGAACGCTTCCGCCGCACGCTCGACGCCCGTTACTTCAGCTATCTGCTGACCCGGTTCACCGAACCGGCCGAGCTGTTCGGGCCGATCGACATCCGGCGGCTGCAGACCGAGGGCGTCTACCAGGTGAACACCGCCGGCATGCTGCCCGAGGCCGACATCGCCTTTCTCGACGAGGTGTTCCAGGGCAGCTCGGCGATCCTCAACACCCTGCTCACCCTCATCAACGAACGGACCTTCCACAACGGCACCCAGGCGGTCGGTGCCAATCTGATCACGCTGCTCGGGGCGTCCAACGACATTCCGGACGACCCGGTGCTGGCCGCGTTCAGCGACCGGTTCCTGCTGCGCTGCCGGCTCGACTACGTCCCCGACGACGACATCGAGGACGTCCTCACCCTCGGCTGGCGTGGCGAACAGGAGCTGATCAACGCGGTGGCGGACGGGGCGGCCGCGGCGGACGGCCCGGCCGGGCGGACCCGGGCCGGGTTCGGCCTCGCCGACCTCGGCCGGCTCCAGCGCGCCGTCGCCGACATCGACCTGACCGCCGTGCGCGGGCCGTTCGCCCGGATCGTGCGCTCGCTGCGCGCCGAAGGCGTCGTCTTCTCCGACCGGCGGGCGGTGAAGGCGCAGAAGACGTTCGCGGCCCGCGCGCTGCTCGCCGGCCGTGCCGCCGCCGAACTCGCCGACCTCGCCCCGCTCGTGCACCTGTGGACCGACCCGCGGGACGAGCAGACGATACGCCGGATCGTCGCCGACGCCGGAGTGCCCGTCGACCAGCCCGGCCGCACCGTGCGCAGCCTCGGCGAGCTGCGGATCGATCTTGCCGAGCTGGCCGGCCGCCGGGAGGAGGCGTCCCGCGCCGAGGAGTTCCGGGAGCTGCTGCGACGCGGCCAGCGGCTCGTCCTGGAGCTGCGCCGCGACCATCCCGACGCCCGTGACCTGCTCACCGACGTCCAACGCCACCAGCGGGAGACGATCACCATCTACCGGGAACGGTTCGCCGAGGAGGAGCTGGTCGATGTGTAACCCGCGCCGGGTCCGCGTCCGCGCCACCCGTGACCTCAGCGACGCCTGGGAGCAGGAGATCCGCCGCCAGGTGACCCGGCGCGGGCAGGCCACCGGCGACGCCCGGGTCCGCGAGCCGCTGGCCGCCGGCATCGGCGCGCCCACCCTGGCCGCGTTGACCGGCGTCCTCGCCCGCACCGCCGGGTGGGAACGTGACGGCGAGTCGTTCCGGCACGCCCTCGACGGCGGCTGGCTGATCTACCATCCCGCCACCCGCGAACTGGAGATCGTTGCGGAGGCCGTCGCCGAGGTGACGGCCTCCGGCGAGGCCAGCGCGGTCGTCCGCGGGCAGCTCGCCGAAACCGTCGAGGCCGAGGGCGAAGGCGTCTACTACGACGACAACTACGGCGGCCGGACGCAGCGGTACGCCCACCGGGAGGCCGCGCGCAACGCCGAGCGGGCTGTCGACGCCCAGGTCGAGGCGCTGCTCGCCGCCGCCCGGCAGCGGGCCGACACCGCCGAGGGCGCCGCCGTGGAAGCCACCGCCTCGGCCCGCGCGGACACCGCCCTGGCCGAGGCCGCCGCTGCCCGCGTCGAGGAGCTGCGCCGGGAGGCCGCCACTCGGCTGGTCACCGTCGGTATTCAGGGGCGCAACATCTTCCACCAGGCGCTGGCCGGCGCCTACCGGGACGCGATCCTGGCCTACGCCCGGGCCCGGCGCGCCGAGGGCATCACCTGGTCGGAGAACGACGGCGTCCTCGACATCGAATTCGAGCTGCGGATCTGACGGCCCGGCCGGATTCCCGACTTCGGGCCACGGACCGCGGATTTCAGATCCTGGATTCCGGATTACGAACCACGGACACGAACCACGAACCACGGACACGAACCACGAACCAGGACCATGAACCGCGAGCTATGAACCACAGGCTATGAGCTGGCGGGCCACGTGTTATTGATTACGGGATTCGGGGGGTGAGGCATGCGGGTCCGGGTGAAGTTCCGTTACCGCGCCGACACCGGTGAGGTCGAGGTGTTCCGCGTCGAGGACACCAGCGAAGGCGCGCCCGCGGCCGACCACGACGCCCGCCACGACCGGATCACCGCCGACGTCGCCCGCATCGTCGAGAACAACGCCCTCATCGAGCAGGAGGCCCCGCAGCCCGTACCGCTGCTCCAGGAGCGACAGGTGGGTCAGGAGCAGCAGGCCAGGCAGTGGCCCGCCGAGGAGGAGCCGTCGACCGGACGGGCCGAACGAGGGCAGCGGCTTCATGACTGACCATGTGCTGCTCGAGCGGGCCGCGGACTGCTACCTGCGGGCGGGGCAGACCGTCGAGGCCGCGCGCTGCTACCGGGACGCCGGCTCCTTCCAGCGGGCGGCGGAGCTGTCCATCCGGACCGGCCGGTACCGGGACGCGGCCGCCGACTACACCGCGGCCGGCCTCGTCCACGTCGCCGCCTGGCTGCTCGTCCACAACCTGGACGACCCGGCCGCCGCCCGCGCGTCGCTGTCAGCCGATCCCGATCCCGGACTGTCCGGAATATTCGGTTTGTCCGGTTCATATGGGCCGGCCGGCCCGGCGGCCCGGGCGGCGGACGCGACAGCTGAGCCGGCTGAGATGACGGCTGGGCCGGCGGCGGCCGGGCGTACGGCCGGTTCGGTGGTCACGGCGGCGGACGTGCCCGCTGGTTCGGCCAGGCCGGTGGCCGCTCCCGCCGGATCGGTGGTCGGGACCGCCGAGATGGTGGCCGGTTCTGCCGGGTCGGTGGTTGGGACCGCCGAGATGGTGGCCGGTCCCGCCGGGTCGGTGGTTGGCGCTGTCGGGTCGGTGGCCGGTTCTGCCGGGTCGGTGGTTGGCGCTGACGGAATAGTGGTCGATTCTGCCTGGTCGGTGCCCAGCGCTGTCGGGACGGCGATCGGTCTCGCCGGATCGGTGGTTGGTGCTGTCGGGATGGTGCCCGGCGCCGTCGGGAGGATGGGGGAGCCGGCGGTCGCGTCGGTGTTCGACGTCCTGTCGCGGCGGCTGGTGCTGGCTCGCTGCGATGTCGCCGACGGGCTGCCCGCCCGGCGCGTCCTGCCCGTGCTCGCCGACGTCCAGGCGGTGCTGGCCGAGCCGCCGGTCGCCGAGCCGCTGTGGCCCGTGGCCGCGGCCGGCCTGCGGGTCGAGCAGTGGGCGGTCGCGCTGGCCGAGGCCGCGCACCGCTACGACCAGGTCGCGCTCGTCTTCGCCGCGGCCGTGCGGGGGCGGCGCGCCGGCGCGGAGCAACGCTGGGCCGAGTGGTCGCTGCGGGTCCTGCGCACCGAACTGGTCCTGCCGCCGGCCGTCCCGGCCGCTACCCCACCAGCCACCACCGCCCCGGCCGCTGCCGGCCCGGCTCTCGCCAGGGCCGCCGCCGGCCCGTCCGGCGGCCGCGTGCCGTTTGCTCCGGGTGGGCCGTCCGTCCCCGCCGGGCCGTCCGTTGCGCCGCCGGGCCCACGACCAGCACTTCCGCGAGGGTAGCCGATGGCTTTTGGTTCTGACGGCCCGGCGTCCGGCCAGGGGCGACGCCGGCGCCCTTTCGACGTGCAGGAGATCCCGTCGGAGGAGGTTCCGGCTCCGCAGACAGCGGAGCCCGGCGGCCCGCCGCCCGCCGCCGGCCCGCCGGCATCCTCGCCCCCATCGCCTCCGGCCGCGGGCCCGGTCGCGGGCCCGGTCGCGGGTGCGGGTGACGGGAACAGGCCGGCACCATGGTCACCGCCGACGGCCACGACTGGCCCGGACGGCTCCGGGGGCTCCGGGGGCTCCGGGGGCATTGGAGACGCCGGCTGGAATGGGCCGGTTTCGCCGGCGTCTC
>NZ_CEVIVD010000170.1:9123-10029 GCF_982290655.1 Protofrankia sp. CiP1_Cm_nod3 | reverse complement strand
CACCCGCACTCCCCCGAACAAGGCCGACCATGACCCCGCCCACCATCACCGTCGACAGCGACATCGCCCGAGCGGTCGCCGGTACCCGGCTGTACCTGCCCGACGATTTTCTATCCGTCCCGGCGGACACCAGCGCAGCGGCGGCGCCCACCATCGAGGTGACCAACGAACCCAGCCTGTCCGCGGCCCGCCGCCTCAGCCGTGGCATCGCCTGCCTGGTGTTCGCCTCCGCCCGCCACCCCGGCGACGGATTCCGCACCGGCGCCCAGGCCCAGGAAGAAAGCCGCCCGCTCCTGCGCGCTCTACGCCTGCCTGACCGCCGTCCCGCGGTTCTACACCCACCATCGCGCCCGGCCGGATCTCACCTACAGCGACCGGGTGATCTATTCGCCATACTCGGAGACTGGTCGAGATCATGACGCAGAGTACATATGACGAGGATATACCGTCCCACATCACAAGATCAAAATTAGTGAACTGTGGACGGTCAGGGACGATCACCTGGTCCTGCCCTGGATCCGAAAGCCGACATTTACTGCGTTCAGCTGGCAAGTTCGGCGTTGGCGCGTTCGGTCACGGTGGCGAGCACGCGGCGGGCGATGGCCAGTTCCTCGGTCGGAAGGCCACCGTAGAGGCGCTGAGTGATCCGCCCGATGCCTGCTCGCACCTGCTGGAAACGAGCGGTGCCGGCCGGCGTGAGCGTGATCTCCGGGCCCTGTGCGTCGGACGGCGTGCGGCTGATCAGCCCCTGGCCGACGAGTGCGGTGAGAGCGTCACGCACGGCCAGTCCGTCGATCTTCAGAGTGTGGACGACGCGGCCCACCACCTCGTCCTGGTCGAGGGTCGAACCCCTTCTGTCCACCAAACCCAGCAGACGACGGCCCTGACCGTCCCGCCCGGAGATTG
>NZ_CEVIVD010000170.1:2226-8805 GCF_982290655.1 Protofrankia sp. CiP1_Cm_nod3 | reverse complement strand
CCAAGCCGTCAGCGCGTGGATCGGGCATGCTCCGCGGCCATCTCGGCCAGGACGTCATCAAGCGGCGTGGACGTCACGCCCAAGGTCTTCACCGCCGACGACGCGTCGAGGATGTTGGGACGGTCGTACAGGTACAGCATCTCGGGAACCTCCGCCACGACAGGGTCGGTGCGCCCGATGTCCTGGAGTTCCCGCAGGGTCATGCGCTGGAGCCGGGGGGTGGGCACACCGGCCGTCTCGGCAAGGCGGCCGGCCAGCTCGCGCACCGCGGCCTGCGACGTGGACGGCACGTGCCAGACCCGCCCCCAGGACTCGTCATGACCGGCGGCGGCGATGAGCGTGCGCGCCACGTCACCGGTGTAGGACCAGCTGTGCGGCGCGTCGAGGTCGCCCGGATACGAGGCAGGCACACCGGCCAGCACCTGCGCCCCCACCATCAGGGTGAACGGCGAGTAGGCGCCGGCGCCGAGGTAGTCGTTGGCGCGGACCTCGGTCACGCGTACCCGGCCCGCGTCGTGAGCGGCGCGGGCGTCGTGCCACATCCGCGCACGGACACGGCCCTTCTCGCTGGTCGGCGCCATGGGCAGGTCCTCGGTGGCGGGGCCGTCGAGCGGCCCGTAACCGTAGGTGTTGCCGAGCATGACGTAGTCCGTACCGGCGCGTTCCACCGCCGCCAGCAGCGCGGCGGCCAGGGGCGGGAACAGGGCAGGCCACTGGTCGTACGGCGGCATGGCGCAGTTGAACAGCACAGCCGCTCCGGTGGCCAGCTCGACAAGCCGGGCGGTGTCGGTGGCGTCGGCGGCGACACGTTCGATCCGTGGGTGCTCCGGCCCGCTGCCGCGGCGTGTGAGGAGGCGGACCTGCTCTCCGGCGTCGGCCAGCAGGCGGGCGGTAGCTGATCCGGTGGCTCCGGCACCGACGATGACATGCAAGGACACGCGTTCTCTCCCAGATCGTGGAGGTGGAGTGGCGGCCACCGAGCCGGTGGCCGCGGCGGCGTCCTTACCACCCTGCGCGCGCCGGGAGCCGTAAGGTAGTGGCCTGAATGCCATACTCCTGGAGGTTCGGGCCATGCATCAGGTCGCCGTCCTTGCGGTCCCCCCGGCCACCACGTTCGACCTGTCAATCCCCGAACTGGTACTCGGTGAGATGACCGTGGACGGTCGCCCCGGCTACGAGGTGCGCATCTGCACGGTCCAGCCGGGACCCGTCGCCACCAGCGGCAGCCTTGAGGTCGCCGTCCCCCACGGGCTGGCGGCCCTCGACGACGCCGACACCGTCATCGTCACCGGAACCAGCGCCCGGGAGGACATCGACCCGCGCATCCTCGAGGCGCTGCGCCACGCGTCAGCCGCGGGCAGGCGCGTCGTCTCGATCTGCACCGGAGCGTTCGTCCTCGCCCAGGCCGGACTCCTCGACGGCCGCAGCGCCACCACCTACTGGGCCAGGTCCGACGAGTTCCGCAGACGCTTCCCCAGGGTCGACCTACGCCCCGACGTGCTGTACGTCGAGGACGGCAACGTGCTGACCTCCGCCGGGCTGTCCGCCGGCATCGACCTGTGCCTGCACCTGGTGCGCACCGACTACGGCGCCGCGGTGGCCAACCACATCGCCCGACTGGTCGTCGCGGCACCGGTGCGGCCCGGCGGGCAGGCGCAGTTCATCGAATCGCCGCTGCCGCCCGAGAACGGCACCTCGCTGTCCGCCACCCGCCAGTGGGCACTGGAAAGGCTGCACGAACCACTCACACGCGCGGCCCTCGCCGCCCACGCCCGCACCAGCATCCGCACCCTGACCCGTCGATTCCACGCGGAGACCGGTCTCAGCCCGCTGCAATGGCTCCTCCACCAACGCGTGAACCGGGCGCGGGAACTGCTGGAGAGCACGGACCTGCCCATGGACCAGGTCGCCCGGCTCAGCGGCCTCGTCACCACCGACTCCCTCCGCCAGCACCTGTCGAGACGAACCGGGCTCACACCCAGCGCCTACCGCGCCACGTTCACCCGGCGCACAGACCGAGAAGGATCTGTTGCATCCAGCGGAATCAGGACTTGACGTCCTCCCCTGCGTGAACGACTCCGTTGCCCGATGCGTCCTTGCTGTGAGCGATGATGGGTCGCGGTGAGCTGGCGGCGCTGCTCGTGGTACCCCGGCACGGCGCCACGCCCCGGCCGGTACCACTGCCGCTGCTCCACCGCCAGATTCCATACAAAACGCGCATGCCCGCAATGCGGCTCCAGGGCCGCCGCCTGTTCGGCGGTCGGATAGAGATGATAGCGGGACATATCAGGATTTTATGACACGGATGCCACCTGATGCCCACCACAAGGGAGCGGCGTTTCCTCCCCGCCGTGAACGGCGGGGTATCCACGCCGCAGACCCGATGACGCCCTACGGCCGCCGCGAGGCGTGGGAGGACGACCCCGCCGGCTGGCCCGAGGCCCCCCAGGCGGACTCACCGGTCGGTGGGCATGGCGCGCCGATCTGCTGGTACTGGCGCACGGACGCCGACGGGAACGCCACCTGGGGCCCGACCAGCCGCCCCGTGCCGCAGTGGACCCGCCCCGGCGCGACCCCCGTGGACACCCTCGGCCGGCACGGCCACCACCACTGACACGCCCGGCCCCTTCGTCGACGGCGTCGGCACAAGGTGTCAGATACTGGGCGGAACCTCCGGACGATGCGAACGGCCCCACGCGCTCGATCATGGGACCGGCGCCTGCTCCTGGACGCGATCTTCTACCTGCTCCGCGGCGGGATCGCCTGGCAGGCCCTGCCCGCCGACTTCCCGCCGTGGAAGAAGATCAAGGGTCGTAAGCGGCACGTCGCGGTCGACGCCGGCGGGCGTTGAGCCGGGCGGCCTGGCGCGTCAGGTGGTCACGCTCGGCGAGGTTGGGCGCCTTTCGGGCCGCCTCGGCGTACAGCCGTGCCGCCGTCACCAGGTCACCGTCCCGCTCGTGGAGATACGCCGCCACCGCCGCATGGCGAGGCAGCGAGTCGTCCAGCGCCGCGAGCGCCGCCAGCCCGGCGCGCGGCCCATCGGCCCCGCCGACGGCCACCGCGCGGTTGAGCCGGACAACCGGGCCGTCAGTCAGGCGCACGAACTCGTCATACCACTCGACGATCCGCACCCAGTCCGTCTCCTCGGCGGCGGGCGCGTCCGCGTACAGCGCCGCGATGACGGCCTGGGCCTGGAACTCGCCCGACCGGTCGCGGACGAACACCACCCGCAGGACCGCGACGCCCTCGGCGATCAACCTGGTGTCCCAGCGGCCGCGGTCCTGCTCGGCGAGCGGCACCAGGCCGCCGTCGGGCGCGGTCCGGGGTGCGCGCCGGGCGTGGTGGAGCAGCATGAGAGCGAGCAGCCCCGCCGCCGGCTGTCCGTCGACGAGGCCCTCACCCCGGCGGCGGGCGACGTCCACCCGGGCCGCGTCGAGGAACCGACACCAGGCCACGGCGACCAGCCAGCCCTTCGGCTCCCACCGCAGGCCGGCCGGCCAGACCCGGACCGCCTCGACCAGCACGTCCTGCACCGCGTCCTCCACCGCCGCGCAATCGGCCCCACGGCGGACAAGGACCCCCAGCACGCCCGGCGTGAGACTCCGCAGCAGGACCTCGTCCACCTTCAGAGGTCACTGCGTGACGGTGTCCACCTTCAGAGGTCACTGCATGACGGTGGGCGGCGCGGCCAGGAACGGGCGCACCTCAAGCCACTCGTGGATCGGCTTCCCACCCGCCCCCGGGGCAGCCGACAGCTCCCCGGCCAGCTCGACGGCACGCTCGTAGCTGTCGACATCGATCACCATCCAGCCGGCGATCAGGTCCTTGGTCTCGGCGAACGGACCGTCGGTGACCGGCGGGCGCCCCGCACCGTCATACCGGACGAACGTCCCCTCGGGAGCAAGCGCCTGACCGTCGACGAACTCGCCGGTCCCCTCAAGCCGGGCCGCGAAGTCGCGCATGTACCGCATGTGCGCCGCGATCTCCTCCGGCGTCCACCGGCCCATCGGCACGTCGTTGACCGCGGCCGGAGCGCCGCGGTAATGCTTGAGCAGCAGGTACCTGGCCATCGTGGTTCTCCTCGGTACTGGTACGGCCCATACTGGCCGCGTTCACCACGGGGACGCAGCCAGCCACGGGTTCTCGACATCACCGTCCGAATCCTTCGGCTCCCGTAGATCAGCCCGGGTGAGCCGTCCCGTGGTGTCCGGGTCCACGGCGTGGCACGAGGGCGCGACGGAACGAGGTCTTCCACGACCAGCAGCGACCAAACACCTGACCCCGTCGCCTGTGTGCCCATCCACCGCCAGTCTTTTCAGCTCACTCTTCAGGAAGCCGACTGTCAGCGGCATGGGGACGGCCGATCGCTTCAAGGGCGGTCGCCGCCCAGTCACGAGCATCCGGGTCCGGATGCCCCAACGCGCGAAGAAGCCGCGGCTCAGCCACCGCCCCGGGCAGTCCCAGACCGTGGACCACAGCCGACCGGATCCGCCAGTACTCGTCCCTCGTATCGCCCGCGTCATCGACCAGGTCGGCATCGTCGAGAGCTTCCAGCTGCCCCACAAGAACATCGACCGCAACATCACCACCGATCGCGGCGATGGCCGCCGCCTTGCAGCAGGCCGCCGACCTGTCCTCCCACCCGGCATCGCGCCGCAACGCGGTAAGCAGATACGGAACCGCCGAGACCGTAGCCCGAAGACGGGAGCCGCTTGGCAACCCGCGCGGTGAGAGCGAACGGGCGCATCGGCATACCCCTCCCTGCCAGGCCGGGCTGGAACAGCGCCGTGAGCAGAGCGGCCGCGGCGGGCGTCCCGTCCGAGATCGCCTCAGACTCACGGGATCAGCCGGCGCCGCCGCGTTGCGTCAGTACGAAGATGAATCAGTACGAAGATGCAGGGCGATGGCTGCCGTTGGCGCCGCTGCAGTACGTCGCCAACGCTTCACCGATGATCTGAACCCACCGGGCGAGCAACGGACCATAAATCTTGCGGACTGTGCGGCGCGCCTGCCACACGGTCACGCCGATGCCGCCTATGTTCCCTCGCCACACGTGTATCGGATTTGCGGGGGAACCATGCGTCTCGTTCATGCCGCCGACATTCATCTGGACAGCCCGCTGCGTGGTCTGGCGCGGCTGGATGACGACGACCTTGCTCACCTGCTGCGCCAGGCGACCCGTCGCGCGCTGGAGAACCTCGTCACGTTCACGGTCGACCAGCGGGCGGACGCGCTGCTGCTGGCCGGCGACATCTACGACGGCAACTGGCGGGACTACGCGACCGGAAGGTGCTTCGTCGACCAGATGGCGCGCCTCGACGACGCGGGCATCCCCGTCTTCATGATCTCGGGTAACCACGACGCGGAGAGCGAGATCACCCGGGCCCTCGTCCTGCCGCCGAACGTCACGGTCTTCGGGTCCGAGGCCCCGGGCACCCAGGTCCACGATGATCTCGGGCTGGCGGTACACGGCCAGAGCTATCCCACCCGTGCGGTGCTCGACAACCTGGTCCGCGCCTATCCGGACCCGATCCGCGGCCTGGTCAACGTGGGGCTCCTGCACACCGCGGTCAGCGGTGCGGACGGCCATGCCCCCTACGCTCCGTGCACACCCGAGGACCTGGCCCGCATGCGCTACGACTACTTCGCGCTCGGCCATGTCCATGCCCGCCGCACCGTGTGCGACGGCGAGACCGTCGCCGCTTTCAGCGGCAACCTCCAGGGACGCCACCCGAGGGAGACCGGCCCGAAGGGTGCGCTGGTCGTCGACGTCGGCCCCGGCCGGCCGGCGCGGTTGCGGTTCCAGCCGCTGGACGTGGCCCGGTGGGCAACCGTGACGGTCGACATCGGCCCGGACGATGCCTGCCGGACCCTGGAGGACGTGCTCGACCGCCTCCGCGCCAGCCTCATGGCCCAGCGGGACGACGCCGTGGACCGGCCCGTCATCGTCCGGCTGGAGATCGTGGGACGTTCCCGGGCCGCTGACGTACTCACCGACATGCGGCGGCTGCGAGAGGAGCTCACCACGATCACCCGCGGTCTCCATGCGGTCGCGGTGGAAAAGGTGACGGTCCGGGTGACCCGTCCGGGCCCACCGGCCTGCGTCGACCCGGAGCTGATCGCCGCGATCCGGTCGGCCACGGCTGGCCTTGCCGCCGACGTCGACCGCATAAAAGGGCTCGCCGACCCGGTGGACCGTACCGTCGGTCGTCAGCTGCGCACGGCCGAGCTGCTCGACCCGCGCGACGGCGCGGTTCTGGAGGATCTGGCGCAACGGGCCGGCGCCGAGCTGCTGGCGCGGCTGGCGGGAGTGACGGACTGATGCGGATCCGGTCGCTGCGCCTCGACCGTTACGGTGCCTTCGAGGATCGTCAGGTGGAGTTCGGCCCGGGGCTCACCGTGGTTGCCGGGGCGAACGAAGCGGGCAAGTCGACGCTGCTCGATGCGCTGTCCGACCTGCTGTGGGGCTTCCAACGGGGCCGGCGCGCCTTCTTCTACGGCCCGGGCGCGCTGGCACTGACCGCCACGGTCGAACTGCCCGGTGAGCCGGCCGCCGCGCTGGCGGACGGCGCCGCGCGG
>NZ_CEVIVD010000170.1:0-1909 GCF_982290655.1 Protofrankia sp. CiP1_Cm_nod3 | reverse complement strand
GCCAGCGGAGCCGGTAGGGCCGTGGACGGCCGTCGAGCTCCGTCGACGTGGCGCGGGCCTGCAGCTCGTCTCGACCGGGCAGCCAGCCGCACCGGTCTGGGGGCCGGGCGGGGCCGAGGCCCACCAGCGGTGGCTGCAGGCGTTCGGCCTGTCCCACCGGCAGCTGCGCCAGGGCGGTGAAGCCCTGTTCAACGGCGGCGGGGATCTGGCGGAGCTGGTCTTCACCGCCCGCAGCGGCCAGGCCGTGCGGGGCCTGCTCGACGCCCTGCATACCGAGATGGACGTGCATTACAAGCAGCACGGCAACGACAGGTCCTCACGGGTCCGCGTCGCCCTCCGGGAGCACCAGGAGCTGGCGGCACGCATCCAGGAGGCGATGACCACCGCGGGAGCCGTGGTCGAGGCCCGCGCGGAGCGGGACCGCCAGGCACAGGCGGTGCGCGCCGCGCACAAGCTGCTCATGTCGGCTGCCGAGCGGACCGACAGCCTCGACCGGCGACGCCGGGCCGCCCCGGCCGTGCGGGACCTCGCCGCCGCCCGCGACGAGATCGCCCGGCTGCGCGCGGACGGCGCGGCCGTGCTCGACGTGGCGGGGATCGCCGGGTTCGACGCCGCCCGCGCCGACCTGGACCAGGCGGCCGGCGAGCTGCGCCGGCTGGAAGAGGCACGTGCCGGCAAGCTCCGGCAGCGGGAGCAGGCGTCGCAAGCGGTGAACGATGCCCTGCTCGCCGACGCCGACGAGATCGGCGCGCTCGACCGTGCCGTGGAAGCCAGACTCGCCGACGCCCAGCTCGCCGACCGGCTGGAAACCGAGGCGCGCCAGCTCGACGAGGACGCCCGGGCGCTGCTCATCGACCTGACCGGCCCGGCCGACGCCCGGCCGACGGCCACGATTCTCGGCGAGCTGCACATCCCAGCGGACATCGCCAGGCAGCTCGACGAGATCGCCGAGGTGATCCGCCAACACACCGACGAGGTCACCCACGCCGAGCGCCAGCTGACCGGAGCACGTTCCCGCCAGGCGGACGCCGCCCGCACCGGCCGCGTCTTCGACCCAGCCGCGGTCACCCTGCTGCGGCAGGCGGTCACGGAGATCCGCAAGGACGGGTCGGCCTGCCAGCAGACCCGCCAGGCCGTCGACCAGGCCGCCCGCGCGCTGCGGGAACGCCGGGAAGCCCTGTGCCGCGCCGGGTACCGCAGACCGGATGCCCTTGACGTCGTCCCGCCGAACCCGCCCTCCCGGGAGACCGTCGACCGGCTGCGCCAGGCACTCACCAGGACCACGCACACCGTCGACCAGCATGCGGCGGCCCTGGCGGCCGCGGCCACCAGGCTGACCGGGCTGCGGGAACAGCTCGCTAACGCCGGTGACAGCGAGCCCCCGCGGCGCACCGAGCTCGACGACATCCGCGCCGAGCGGACCGAACTGTGGAACCGGCTGGTGGACCGGCTGGCGGACGCCGCGGCCGACGGGGCGGCCCTGCGCCGCGCCGAGACCGAGGCACTCGTCCTGCCCGTGACCACCGCGATAGCCCGCGCCGACGACATCGCCGACCGGTATGCCGAGAACCTCGCCGCGCACGCCGGCCTGGCGGTACGCACCGAGCACCTGCGGGACGGTTCGGCAGCAGCGCAGGCCGGCCACGCGGAGGCCCTGGCCGCCCACACCGAGGCCTCGGCGGCCGTCGAGGAGGCCCGCCGCGCGTGGGCCGCGCTGTGGAACGAGCTCGAGGTGGCCGTCCCCGCCGAGCCGGCGGCCGACGACGTGCTGGACGCCCTGCGCACGGCCCAGCAGACGCATGCGGACCTGCTCGCCGCGCGGCAACGCATCGCCGGCCTCAGCAGCCTTGTGAACGACCAGCGCCTGACCGTGGTCACAGCCCTCAGCCCCCTCGGCGCCCTGGGCTTC
>NZ_CEVIVD010000169.1:1552-9824 GCF_982290655.1 Protofrankia sp. CiP1_Cm_nod3 | reverse complement strand
CCAGGGCACAGGCCAGCACCCCGCCCGCCCACGAGAACGAGGGCACAACCGGCTGCCAGAGCAGCCACCTACGTACTCGTTCCCACGGACGGGATGGGGGCGCGGGGCTGGTCAGTGGGCTGGCGGGGTGCTGGCCTGTGCCCTGGCGGGCTCTGCCGCGGCGGGCTCTGCCGCGGGTGGACGGAGGTCCGGCTCCAGGTAGATGCGGTGCGCGATGGGGACCGCGGCGCGCAGCCGGGACTCGGCGTCGTTGATCACGGCCGCGACAGCGGGCACGGTCAGCTCCACGTCCAGCACGATCTTCGCCGCGACGAGCAGCTCCTCCGGCCCCAGGTGCAGGGTGCGGATGTGGATGACGTCGGTGATGTGCGGGGAGTGCCCGAGGACGTCCCGGATAACCGCGACCGTCGCCGGGGCCGCCGCTTCCCCCACCAGCATCGCCTGGGTCTCCGCCGCGACGATGACGGCCACCACGAGCAGCAGGATCCCGATGGCGAGGGTGCCCGCGCCGTCCCAGATCGGGTCGTCGGTCACGAGGGTCAGGCCCACACCGCCCAGGGCGAGCAGGAGGCCGACCAGCGCGGCGAGGTCCTCCAGGAGCACCACCGGCAGCTCGGGGGCGCGGGCCGCGCGGATGAAGCCCCACCACGACGCGTCCCCCTTGACCTGCCGGGTCTCGTGGATCGCGGTCCGGAAGGAGAACGCCTCCAGACCGATCGCCACCAGCAGGACGACCACCGCCACCACGCCGTTGTCCAGATGGTGCGGGTGGCGCAGCTTCTCCACGCCCTCGTAGACGGAGAACAGCCCGCCCACGCTGAACAGCACGATCCCGACGAGGAAGCCGGCGATGTAGCGGGAGCGGCCGTAGCCGAAGGGGTGCTCCTCGTCGGCCGGCCGGGTGGCGCGCCGCCGGCCGAGCAGGAGCAGGCCCTGGTTGCCCGAGTCGGCGAGCGAGTGGATGGACTCGGCCAGCATCGACGACGACCGGGTGATGAGGAACGCGACGAGCTTCGCCAGCGCGATCCCCAGATTGGCCGCCAGCGCGGCTACGACCGCCCTGCTACCACCTTCCGCGCTCACACGACCACCTGACCCACCACTCCTCGACAGCTTCTCGACGATCTATCAACGATCTCCGGACGCTTCCCGGACGGTTATCAGATGGTGACGGCGTCCGATACGTCCCCGGCCAGTGTGCCAAGCCGGGCCGGTCACCCGCCCGCCGGCCATGATGACCGCGACCCGCGAGCCAGGACGATCACTGCCGCCGGCCCGCGCCGGACACACCGCCAGCCCACGCCGGACCGCGCCAGCCCCGGCCGGACTACGCCGGAGCTCCGCCGACCGGGCCGGACACACCGCCGGAGCGGGCCGCCCCGCGGGCCGCCGGTGACGTCTCAGGCCAGGGTGATCAGTTCGGCGAGGTCCGCCGACCAGGAGTCCTCGACGCCGTCCGGCAGCATCAGGACCTTGTCGGGCGCGAGCGCCTCGACCGCGCCGGGGTCGTGGGTCACCAGCACCACCGCCCCGCGGAAGGTGGCCAGCGCCGCCAGCACCTCGTCGCGGGACGCCGGGTCGAGGTTGTTGGTCGGCTCGTCCAGCAGCAGCACGTTGGCGGCGCTACACACCAGCCCGGCCAGGGCCAGCCGGGTCTTCTCCCCGCCGGAGAGGGTGCCGGCCGGCTGGTCGACGCTGTCCCCGCTGAACAGGAAGGCCCCGAGGATGCGGCGCAGCTCCACGTCCGAGGTGCCGGGTGCGGCCGCGCGCATGTTGTCCAGTACCGAGCGGTCGGTGTCGAGGGTCTCGTGCTCCTGGGCGTAGTAGCCCAGACGCAGCCCGTGACCGGGATGGACCTCGCCGGTGTCGGGGGTCTCGGCGCCGGCGAGGATCCGCAGCAGCGTGGTCTTGCCGGCGCCGTTGAGGCCGAGGACGACGACGCGCGCGCCGCGGTCGATGGCGAGGTCGACCCCGGCGAAGACCTCCAGCGACCCGTAGGACTTCGACAGCCCGGTGGCGGTCAGCGGCGTGCGCCCGCACGGCGCCGGGTCGGGGAAGCGCAGCTTGGCGACCCGGTCGGCGACGCGCACCTCGGCCAGGCCGGCGGCCAGCCGCTCGGCCCGGCGGTCCATCTGGTGGGCCGCGCGGGCCTTGGTCGCCTTGGCCCGCATCTTGTCCGCCTGGGCCTTGAGCGCGTCGATCTTCTTCTCGGCGTTGGCCCGCTCGCGGCGGCGGCGGCGCTCGTCGAGCTCCCGCTGGGACAGGTACGTCTTCCAGTTGACGTTGTAGACGTCCAGTGCGGCGCGGGTGGCGTCGAGGTAGAAGACCTTGTTCACGCAGCGGTCGAGCAGGTCGACGTCGTGGCTGACCACGACCAGCCCGCTGTCGTGGGAGCGCAGGAAGTCGCGCAGCCAGACGACCGAGTCGGCGTCGAGGTGGTTGGTGGGCTCGTCGAGCAGCAGGGTCGCCTGGTTGTCGCCGGCCCCGGCGAAGAGGATGCGGGCCAGCTCCACCCGGCGGCGCTGGCCACCGGAGAGCGTCTCGAGCTGCTGGGCGAGGACCCGGTCCGACAGCCCGAGCGCCGAGCAGATCCGGGCCGCCTCGGCCTCGGCCGCGTACCCGCCGAGCGTGCCGAAACGCTCCTCCAGCCGGCCGTAGCGGCGGATGGCCGTGTCGCGGGCGGCCTCGTCGACCAGCTCGGCCATTTCGACGTGCAGCTTCTCCATCTCGCGCAGCAACGCGTCGAGACCACGGGCAGAAAGAACGCGGTCGCGGACCGTATCGGACGGGTCGCCGCTGCGGGGATCCTGCGGCAGGTAGCCGAGCTCGCCGCGGACGTCCACCGTGCCGGCGAACGGCAGGGTCTCGCGGGCCAGCGTCTTCAGCAGCGTCGTCTTGCCGGCCCCGTTGCGTCCGACGAGCCCGATCCGGTCGCCGGGCTGGATGCGGAACGACACCGCCTCGATGAGGGTGCGGGCGCCCGCGCGCAGCTCGAGATCGGACGCAATGATCATTGGTGTACGTGGCCTTCCGGGAACGTCGACGAACGTGGAGCGATCGGCTACCGCCCTACCGGCAGCCGGTGACCGGCAACCGATTGCCGGTCACCGACCGACTGGTGCTGGCAACCGACAGCCGATGACAGCGAGGCGGCACCGCGCCGCCAGACCCATCGTCTCAGACTACGATCGCCCGATCTCGGACTACGGTTAGCCGTCTGGTACACATCTGTATCCATCCTGCAACCGACAGCCGGCGGCATGGTGATCATTTTTGTGCCACCAGGGCCGAAACGCCGTCATACGGCGGTAACACAGGCAACTTAGGCTCTCCGGATGTGGCGGACCTCTTCGAAGGGTATGCGTCCCAGGCCACGCAGGCCTGGGACGAGGTGTTCGAGGCCCCGGACACCCCCCGCCCGCTGTACGCCTCGCTCTACGACGCCCTCCGGCCGCTGAGCAGCAGCGACCTCGCCGCCCGCAAGGCCGCGCTCGACCGGGCGTTCCGGGACGCCGGGATCACCTTCAACCTCTTCGGCGAGGAGCGCCCCTTCCCGCTGGATCTCGTCCCCCGCCTGCTGGACAACTCCGAATGGGACGTCATCGAACGCGGGGTCACCCAGCGTGTCCGGGCGCTGGAGGCGTTCCTCGCCGACATCTACGGGCGGGCGGAGGTCCTGGCCGACGGGATCGTCCCCCGCCGGCTGGTGCTCTCCAGCGCGCACTTCCACCGCGCCGCGCACGGCATCGACCCGCCGAACGGGGTCCGCGCGCACGTCAGCGGCATCGACCTGATCCGCGACGAGCGGGGCGGCTTCCGCGTCCTCGAGGACAACGTGCGGGTGCCGTCGGGGGTCAGCTACGTGGTGGAGAACCGGCGGGCGATGACCAGGGTCTTCCCCGAACTGTTCGCCACCCACCGGGTGCGCCCGGTCGCGGACTACGCCACCCATCTGCTGCACGCGCTGCGGGCCGCCGCCCCGCCCGACGTCGCCGACCCGACCGTGGTCGTGCTGACACCGGGGGTGTACAACTCGGCGTACTTCGAGCACGCCCTGCTCGCCCGGCAGATGGGCGTCGAACTCGTCGAAGGACGGGATCTGACGGTACGCAACAACAACGTCACCATGCGCACGACAGAGGGCGACCGGCCCGTCCACGTCGTCTACCGCCGGATCGACGACGACTGGCTGGACCCGCTGCACTTCCGCCCCGAGTCGGTGGTCGGCTGCGCCGGGCTGCTCAACGCCGCCCGGGCGGGCCGGGTCACCATCGCCAACGCGGTCGGCAACGGGATCGCCGACGACAAGCTGATGTACACCTACGTCCCCGACCTCATCCGGTACTACCTCGGCGAGGAACCGGTCCTGGCCAACGTCGACACCTACCGGCTGGAAGACCCCGACCAGCGCGACCATGTGCTCGGCCACCTCGACGAGCTCGTGCTCAAGCCGGTGGACGGCTCCGGCGGCAAGGGCATCGTCATCGGCGAGCAGGCGTCCGCGGCGGAGCTCGGCGTGTTACGGCTGAAGATCGAAGCCGACCCGCGTGGCTGGATCGCCCAGCGGATCGTGCGGCTGTCGACCTCGCCCACGCTCGCCGGTGACCGGCTGGGGCCACGGCATGTGGACCTGCGCCCGTTCGCGGTCAACGACGGCCGCCGGGTGTGGGTGCTGCCGGGCGGGCTGACCAGGGTCGCGCTGCCGCGCGGCAGCCTCGTGGTCAACTCCAGCCAGGGCGGCGGCTCCAAGGACACCTGGGTGCTGGCCTCGCCGGAGTCCAGCCGGGAGAGCATCTCCCCGCGCACCCGGCCGCCGGGCAACGTCCCGCAGGTCGCCGACGGCCCCGACGTCGGCCCGTTCCCCTCCTGCGACCAGCAGCAACAACAGCAACAACAGCGGGAGGGACGGCAGCCGCAACCACCCCCAGGGCGGCCACAACACCGGCCGGGGCAGCCACGGCGACAGGAGCCGGGGCAGCCATGGCAGGGGCAGCCATGGCAGAGGCAGGAGCGGCAAGGGCAGCGGCAGGAGCCGCGGTGGGACCAGTCGGAACACGGACAGCCACGGCCGGAGACCATCGGTGACCAGGCCCGCCGCCTGAACGGGCCGGCCGCATGCTGAGCCGCATCGCCGAGTCGCTGTTCTGGATCGGCCGCTACTCCGAGCGCGCCGAGCACACCGCCCGCATCCTCGACGTCCACGTCCAACGGGTGCTGGAGGACCCGTGGCTGGACGAGACCTCGGCCGGCCGGGAGCTGCTGGCCGTCATGGGCATGCCCGCGCCCGACGACGCCGCCGCCGCGGACTCACGGCAGGTCACCGAACTGCTCGCGTTCGACCCGGCCAACCCGTCCAGCATCACCGGCGCGGTCGGCGCGGCCCGGGAGAACGCCCGCGGCGCCCGCGACGTCATCTCCAGCGAGGTCTGGGAGTGCCTGAACGCGACCTGGAACGACCTGCCGCACTCCGAGGAGCTCGCGCGCCGCCTCGGCCCGCACGTGTTCTTCCGCTACATCAGGGAACGGACGGCGATGCTCGCCGGCCTGGTCGACGCCACCCTCGCCCGCGACGACGGCTGGCGCTTCCTCATCCTCGGGCGCAGCCTGGAACGGGTCGACATGACCGCCCGGCTGCTGTCGTCGAGCATCAGCGAGGATCCCGCGTCCCAGAGCTGGGTGAGCCTGCTGCGCTCCTGCGGGGCGCACGAGGCGTACCTGCGGACCTACCGGCGGGCCGTGGACGCCGCGCGCGTCGCCGAGTTCCTGCTGCTGGACAGGCTGTTCCCACGGTCGGTGTACTGGTCGCTGTCGATGGCCGAGCAGATCCTCGCCGAGCTCGACGGCACCCGCCGCGAGGCCCGGTTCACCGTGGACGACATGGCCCGCCGCATCGTCGGCCGGGCCCGCACCGAACTTGAGTTCCGCAGCGTGGACGAGCTGGTCGACGACATGCCCGACCTGCTGGTGTCGCTGCAACGCACCTGCTCCACCGTCAGCGAGGCAGTCACGCACCGCTACTTCGCCCGCAACGCCCCCCGCTCCTGGACGATCGAGGTACCAGCATGACGACGGGTGAGAGCGGAGCCGGCATGATGGCTGGCCGGGGCCGGGCCGGTGTGGCGGCGGGCCGGGGTGGGGCCGGCGGGCGAACGGAGGCGCGGCGGTGAGCTGGCAGATCCGGATCGAGCACTCCACCGGCTACCGGTACGCGGCCCCGGTGATCTCCTCGTACAACGAGACCCGGATCATCCCGCAGACCGCCGCCGGCCAGCTCACCCTGGAGGCCACCGTGCGCACCGAGCCGACGGCGGCCACCTACCGTTACTGGGACTACTGGGGCACGCAGGTCACCGCGTTCGACCTGCACACCCCGCACACCGAGCTCGTCGTCACCGGCCGCTCGGTGGTACGCACCGCCCCCGCCCGGCCGGGACCGAGCGACGGACCGGACTGGCAGGCCCTCGCCGACGGGTCGATCACGGACCGCTTCGTCGAGTTCATCCGTCCGAGCCGCTTCACCACGGACCATCCGGAGCTCGCCGAGACGGCCCGCGAACTCGCCGCGCGCCACACCCCGGCCGAGTTCGTCCCGGCTGTCGGCGAATGGGTCCGGCAGCGCCTGACCTACCGGCCCGGCACGACCGGCGTGCACACGTCCGCGGTGGACTCCTGGCAGCAGGGCGAAGGCGTCTGCCAGGACTTCGCCCACCTGGCTCTGGTGCTGCTGCGGGCCGTTGGCCTACCGGCCCGGTACGTCTCCGGCTACCTGCACCCGTCCACGGACGCCACGATCGGCGAGACCGTCGTCGGCCAGAGCCACGCGTGGGTGGAGGGCTGGCTCGGCGACTGGTGGGGCTTCGACCCGACCAACGGCGTCCCCGCCGGGCAGCAACACGTGGTCGTGGCCCGCGGCCGTGACTACAACGACGTCCCACCCCTCCTCGGCGTCTACTCCGGCGGCGCATCGACCTCCCTGGGCGTAACCGTAGCCGTCACCCGCCTGAGCTAGCCCGCTTCGCTTCCCGTGGGCATCTTCACCCACACGGACCAGCCCCCAGCAGACCCCCTCCCACACCGCCGCCGGCACCCCCACCAGTCAAGATCCAAAAAGACCCCAACGCCGCGTCAGATCACACGATTGAGTGTGTAAGTGGCTGCTGTGGCAGCCACCTGTCCCCTCGTTGTCATGATCGTGTTCGTGAGTGGGCTGGTGAGTGCGAGGGCTATGTGGGCCACGACGTCGTCGGGGTGGTCACGGACGGCGAAGGACGGGAAGCGTAGGACGCGGTCGCCGGCGAGGGTCAGCTCGTTGCCGCGGGCGAGGTCGGCCAGCCAGGTGCGGGGGTCGAGATGGCCGGTGCCGTCGATCTCCACTGTCAGGCGGGCGTGTTCCCAGTGGGCGTCCAGATACCAGCGTCCGCTCGCTCGCTGCCGGGCCACCTGCCGGTCCGGCAGCGGTATGGACGCCGCGCGCAGCGCGCGGACGAAACGCAGTTCGGGCAGCGAATGGGAGCCGCCCTCGACGTCCGCGAGGGTTTCACTGATGAGACGCCGCCATCTGACCCGGACAAGCCGGTCGAGGACGGCCCGCAGCCGTGCGGCGGTTGTCAGCCGCTGCTGGACGCCGGCGGCCAGCACCGCTCTGGCCGCGTCCTCGCTGGTCGCGGTCGACGCCATGTCGAGCAGCGCGTGTTCGATACGCATGCGGTGTGGACGCACGGCCGGGAGGATGCCGTCGGCGCCCAGGCCGCGGCGGCGATGGACCCGTACACCGGGGACGGCAGGCGCCTGGTGCGCGTTCGGCACGCTGACGTGGATCGTTCTGTGACGGGAAGCCCTGCAGCCCGCCCAGCTCGGCGGCGGTGGCATGGCTGAGTACCGCATCGGCTCCCGCGTGCAGTACGGCCGCCCACCGCGTCTGCGGTGGGGAGAGCGGGCCACTGTGGGTGACGAGCACCCGTAGGTGCACCCGTTGCCAGGCGCCGGTCACGAGCCGATGGCGGACGGCCGGCCGGCCGAGGGCACGAACCGCCACTTCCAGCCGTACGACACCATCCTGATCAAGGAGGATGTCTCTCCATGTGTCGGGCATTTCCTGACTGTGCATCTCGGCCACCCCTGTGGATAACATTCGTCCACAGGGGTGATATCTACTAATATAGAAGGTTTTCAACTGGTGCCATGTCGGCCTGAACTGGCCCTGGTCGTCGTGTCCGGGCGATTCCGAGGCAACGCCGCCGGACCGCTTGAGCGCGGCGGACGGGCGGACGGG
>NZ_CEVIVD010000169.1:0-1132 GCF_982290655.1 Protofrankia sp. CiP1_Cm_nod3 | reverse complement strand
TTGGCCGGCGTGGCACCGTCTGGCCAGTTTTGGCTGGCGGCTCAGTCGGCCTGTGCTGTGTCGCTGGGTGGGAGGGCGGTGACGAGCCGCAGGGAGCCATGGAATTCGGGCTGGTGTCGTAACGCACCGTAGTGGCGATCCCAGGTGCCTGACTCGAGGTCGTGGCGCAGTCGGGCGACCGCGCGTTCGGCGATGTCGGCGTCGACGAAGCCCCACACGGACTGGGAGCGGCGCACCGCCGGGTCGAGGAACGCCTCCGGGCGGGCGTAGTACGCCTCGGTGAACCCGTCCACGCAGTCGATCGGCACCGGGACCGGGGTCACCGTGCTCGCGCCGCCGAGGACGGCACGGATGTGCCCGATGGCCGGGTAGCGTGGCCGGTCGGCCGCGATGAGCTGCGGAATGTAGTCAGCCAGCCAGAACTGGTCGAGGGTGTCGCCGTCGAAGGTGAGCACGACGACCGGTCCGCGGCTGACCCGGCGCATCTCCCGCAGCCCGCGGTCGGGGTCGGCCCACTGGTGGACCGTCACGGTGGCCATGGCCGCGTCGACGCTGCCGTCGTCGAACGGCAGTTCCTCGGCGGTCGCGTCGATCGCGGGGGCAAGGTGACGCGGCCGTTGGGAGCGCATCGCCGCGGACGGCTCGACCGCGACGACGTGGCGGTCAGCCGGTTCGTAGGAGCCCGCGCCGGCGCCCACGTTGAGCACGGTCCGGGCATCGCCGAGCGCAGCATGGATCAGGGCCGCGATACGCGGATCGGTACGGCGCCGCCGAGCGTAGCCGTCACCGTGCGCCTCATAGTCAAAATCCCCTGCACCCCCCGCAGCCCGAGTACTCCCACCAGAATCTCCCGCCACGTCGCCCCCACCCACGAGCCCGATCACACATCCTGACCTGATCAGGATATTGAGATCGAGGGAGCAGCCACTCACGCACGTGCTGTCATGATCCCTTTTCCCTCGCCGGTCAAGGAGTGGCGGGAAAAGGAAGCCTGGGGAAAGGGAGGGGGCTGCGCCGGCGTCGGCTTCGGCTTCGACGCCTCGAGACCGAGGCGGTCACAGTAACGAGAGAGCAAGTGGCTGCTACAGCAGCCACTTACATACTCGTTACCCGGCGCGGGCGGGACATCGGG
>NZ_CEVIVD010000168.1:0-9445 GCF_982290655.1 Protofrankia sp. CiP1_Cm_nod3 | reverse complement strand
GCCCCACGCACCCAGCCCCGCGGACCCCGCCGGCGGCGTCACGCGACAGCGATATCGCCGGCAGCGGCAGAGCGTCCCACGCGTCCTATGGCAAGAAAAACCGGTCCAGCGCGGCGAGGGCCCTGTTGGTGTAGGTTTGCCGCCCCGTCTCCAGGCCGTACGCGAAGTCCTCAAGGACGCTGCAGCGTGCGTAGCAGACAGCCCGTTCTCGCAGGGAGAACATCTGGTCGCGGACGGGCCGGAGCCTGTCGACGGCAGCCGTCAGCGCCGCGTCCCCGAGGTCACGGCAGAGCAGGCCGATGTCATAGGCGGGGTCGGTGAGCGCGGCGTCACTCCAGACGACCAGCTCACCGTTGACCAGGTAAGCCATGTTGTCGAGTCCCTCACCCAGGCGCTCGACCGAGTGGACCCGCAGACCGGGCAGATGTGCCGTGACAACATCCACGACAGTAGGCAAACTGGCGGTAGCGGCCTCTGTCCTCCCCGCGCCGGGAGCGCCGGCACACGCGACACCAGCCGCGCTTCCCACCCGCCGGTCAGGATCGGCGGTGTCACCGTGCGCGTTCACGACCGCATGATATTCGATCTTCGGCCGTACGCTCTCCGAGGTATCCGATAAGCCGCTCGGACAAAGCCCGCTACGAGAAGCAGGGGCCGGTCGCCTGGATCACCCTCAACCGTCCGGAGGTCAAGAACGCGATCGACATCGAAACCAGCGACCGCCCGTGCGAGATGTGGCCGGCCCGCCCCGGTCCGATGCCGGTGCCGGCTTTCCGGCCGACGGGTTCACCAGTTCGACGGCTGACCGACGGCGACAGGTAACACATGATCTGCGTGCTCGTTTTCTCCTGTCGGTTTGCTGTGCGATGCGTGCCGCCGGCGAAAGTCGCCGCCATTGCGCTGGAGTATGCGTGGACCGCCGTTCCGTGATTGCGGGTATCGCCGGTGGCCCCGCTTGCCGCCACCACCGTCGTCTCGACGGCTTCGGGCGCCTCGGCGGGCGCGGCGTCGGCTGACTCCGGTGGCAACCGGTGCCGGCCGACGCTGGTGATCGGGTATCGCGGCGCGTCAGGCTACCGTCCGGAGCACACCCTGGCCTCGTACGAACTGGCGGCCCGGCTGGGCGCCGACTTCGTGGAACCAGATCTTGTGCCCACCAGGGACGGCGTTCTGCTCTGCCGGCACGAGCCGGAGATCGGCGGCACCACCAACGTCGCCGACCACCCGGAGTTCGCCTCCCGCAGGGTGACCAAGATGCTGGACGGCGTGCCGGCCGCCTGACGGGATCACGGACCTGATCGCCCGCCTCCCGCGCCGCCCGCCCGTCCATCGAGCGTTTCCCGTGGGGCCCAGGGGCTGCTTGGCGCGCTCGGCCGGGCGGCGGAGCCGGGGCTCGGCGAGTAGTGATCGTCAGGATACCGGCGCTGTAGATCACGGTCGGCCGGCGGTGTCGCTACGGAACGTCACGCAGAGTTTCCCCGCCTGGACTCCAGTCCAGTGACCAGCCATAGCGTGCGCCGGCGTCGGCCTGGGCTCCTCTGAGGAAGTCGTTCTCCCGCCGGATGATCACGTCGTCCCGCACGATGTGGAACGACGCGACGACACAGATCCGGGCGCCCGCCGGCGCGTCACCCAGGCGGATCGTGAGCTGCTCACCCGTCCGGGCGTCGACGGTGAGCGCTGGTCGCAGCAGGGGCCATTCCGGCGCGGCGTGCAGTCCGTAGGCGAAGACGAAGAAGCGCCTGAACGTCTGGAGCGCACCCAGATCGACAAAGATCGTCTGCCCTTCCAGCTCGTCGCGGCGGCCGAGCCGCAGCACCTGGCGGGGGGCCGCGGGCCCGGGGGCGCTGACGGTGTCGCCGAGGTCCTGCATGAGGCCGGCCGCCCCGTCGTTCGCCTGCCAGAGACAGCCGAGGTGGATGTTGCTCGGGCGAGGCAGGCCGGTCCGGGTCTTCAGTGGCGTCCACCGCAGGGTCACGGTCATGGCGGTCGAGCCGCGTTTCTCCTCCGTCCAGGTGGTGGCCGGATGATCGTCATCGAGTGCGGCGACGTGTTCCATACGCTGTTTGTGACGTGATGAATGCTCTCCGTATCCGTCACGAATGGGTGGCCGCCGCGCCAGGGCACGGGTGGCCGTCGCACGGGCCACGGTTACGAGGACGGCCTCGTCGGGCCCGCCGAGGTCGAGCAGCGAACGGGTAGCCGCCGGCACGGGCGTGAGCGGTGCGGGTCCGGCCGGCGGTGCGGGTCCAGCCGGCGGTGCGGGTCCAGCCGGCGGTGCGGGTCCAGCCGGCGGTGCGGGTCCAGCCGGCGGTGCGGATCCGGTCGAAGGTACAGGTCCGGTCGAGGGTGCGGATCCGGCTGGCGGTGCGGGCGGCCGCGTCACGGCAGGATCCCGCTCGGCCGGCGGTACGTGTGGGGGCTGCGGGCGCGGGGGCGACGAGGGCCTGATCACCGGAGGTGACCGGTGCGGCTCGGTGCGCGGCGGGTGCAGGTGCGCGGCCACGTTCCGCCGGGTCCGGGCAGGCGAGGCCCGGGTGAGGAAGGCGGCCACCCTGCCGGGATGCACCGTCGCGATGTCTCGTCCGTCGGGCCCGGCGAGGCCCGCGAGACCGTCGACGTAGCCCTGTCCGATGGCCCGGAACTTCCATCCCCGCGGGTGACGGTAGATCTCACCGAAGATCATTGCCGTCTCCAGCCCGGTTTCCGAATCCAGGCTGTAGCGGGCGATCTCGACATTGTCGGCGTGGTTGCGGACCCGGACGTAGGCGTGGCGCACCGACCGGAACGTCTGCCCGCGCCCGGCCGCGTCGTAGATCGCCGCCCCGAACTGCACCTGGCTGACCTCGGCCGGCACGGCGGCCAACGTGACAACGAGTTTTTCCGCGTCACCGACGGGCAGGCGCGGCGGCGGGGACGCGCCAGCCCGTTCCGTCGGGTTCGGCACCTGATGGGCCAGAAGCACCTGGGGCGACGTCGCGCCGCCGCTGCCGGGTGCGCCACTGCCGAGGACGCCGCTGCCGAGGACGACAAAGCCGTCCACCTCGACGGCGGCCGGGCCAGGCCCGTCGCTCCAGCCGAGGCCGATGTCCACCCGTTCGATACCGGGCGCCTCCCCCGCCAGCAGCACGTTCCCGCCCCTGGGCAGGACGACAGTCATGAATCGAGGTCCGAACGGCGGAACTTGGCGTCCAGGAAACGCGCCTGGATCGCCAGCCTGGCGGCGTCCCCGGTGTAGACGAGGTCCTGTAGCTCGTTGGCGCCTTCGTCGAGCAGCTGAAGCTGGCGGATCAGGTCCTCGGCGGGTGTGGTGCCCGTGACACCGGGACGTCCGGCGTACTGGGCCGGCAACGCGGTGAAGTCGCCGAGGGCCTGCGGGAGGTACTCGTGGATGATGGCGGTGAGATGCCTCATCTCCTCCTCGCTCGCGGACTGGGCCTCGATGTGGCGCAGTAACGGCCGCAGGACGTCATCGATGTCACGTACGGTCGGCACCGCCCCGGGCGGCAGCCGGCCCCCGTCCGCGTTCGCCCTCGCGACGATCCCGGCGAGCTCCCGTTGCAGCTGTCTGACCTGGTGGACGACCTCGGCCGTGTTCCGCGGCCCGGAGCCGGCCGCCGGGGCGGCCTGGTTCCCGAGGTTCTCGTTCCTGGGGCCCCTGGCGGTGCCGGAACGCCGTCGGAAGAACACGGCACCTCCTGTCCGTACCGATCGTATGACGGCCGATCGGATGACGGGCGTCGCTCAGCGCTCGCTGGCGCGGGCCCGCTCCAGGTACGACTTCGAGCGTCCCACCTGGGTCTCGAGCGCGGCGACGGTCGCCACCATGCTCTCGACCGCCTTCGCCTTGTACGTGTCGATGGCGTCCATCGTCGCGAAGATGTTGTCGAATGCCTTCTGCAGGGCCTCGACGCTGACCGTGCTGGACGACGCCTGCTGCTGGAGCTGGCCCGACTGCTGGCGCAGCAGCTCACTGGTCGATATGATCATGTTGTTCGTCGTGGCGTTCAGCGCGTTGATCTGGTCGAGCACGAGCCGCTGGTTCGCCAGCGCCTGAGCGACGATCACCGCGGTGCGCAGCGCGGCGACGGTCGTCGTCTGCGCCCGGTCGACGCCCTTGATGAGCTCGATGTTGTTCTTGCGGACGAGGTCGAGGGCGAGATAGCCCTGCACGCTCACCGCCAGCTGGGTGAGCAGGTCCTGCTGGCGCTGGCGGATGGGGAACAGCGCGTCCGAGGTGAACGCGTCAGCGGCCCCCGGATCCGCGGCCCGCAGCTGATCGATCTTCGCCGAGACCGCGCTGTCGAGCGCCTTCGCGAGGGTCGCGTACTCGGTGAGCTTGCCCATCGCGGCCCAGAGCTCCGCCTTCTCCTGCTCGATGGCGGCATTGTCCTTGCGCAGCTCGTCCTGGCCGGAGTCGAGCGCCCTGATGATGGCGTCGAGCTGCTTCTGCGCCGACTGGTAGCGCTGGAAGTAGCTGGAGATCCTGCTGCCGAACGGCACCACGCCGAGTAACCTGCGGGCGCCCTTCAGATCGGCCCTCGCCGGGTCGAGCTCGGTCACCGTCTGGCGCAGTTCGACGAGCGTGCCGGCGACGCGCGCCTGGGCGTCACCGCCACGGCCACCGCGGGCGCTCCTGAGCGCCGCCGCCGGACGCTCGAGCATCCGGTTGGACGTCCGGGCACTCGCGACGATCTCCCGCTGGCCCATCGACGCGATATCGCCGATCTTGTCCTGGAACGCCGGACTTCTCGGGTCCTGCGTGGCGAGGTCATCGGCGAACGCCGCAGCCCTTCTGCGCAGCTCCGCCCGGGTCGCCTCGTCGAGCGGAATCATGCTGTCCACCCGGTCGTCGGCGACGACCGGAACAGGCGCCGGCGGGGAGAGCTCAAGCGCGCCGCCCGCGGACCCCGGCACGGCCGCCCTGGCCGCGGGCGGCGTCAGCGGCCCGCCCAGATCCAGCGAGTCCGACACGAACGTCACCTCCCAACCCGCGGCCGCACCCAGCTGGTGTCCGCGCCGCACAGGATGCCGGCGGTCTCGAGCCTACGCGGTATGCCGGACAGATCGTCAGCTACGTGGGCGGCGGCGGGCCCGACAGATCGGCGACATCACCGCACCGCGACCGGACACGGGACAGGGCCGCGACCGCACGCCGCGACGCGAGGACGCCCGTGCCCGCCGCGAGTTTCCCCGCGTCCCCGGCTCGCGTGTGTTCCACGGGCAGAGCGGCTCGGGAGGCCAGCGGCCCCAACCGCGGCCCACTCAAGGGGAAACGCGAGCGGGCAGCCTCGGTTCCTGGCGTCAGCTCCTGGAGCGCCGGTCAAGTAGCTCGGATCCCATACACGACCACCCGTCCAGGCCATGATCCAGGAGAGTTTGTCGTTGTGTACGCTTTTTGGCCACAAAAGCGTACACAACGACAAAATTACGCCGATCTTCTCCGGTGGCCGACGTCTATCGAAGCATGCCATCGTTCAGGGGGGATACGTATGGTTACCTGACCGGCGCTCTGGCGTCAGCTCCTGGCGTCAGCAGTTCCTGGCGTCAGCTCTTGGCGTCCGACCATCTGTCGATCACGGAGACGTCGGCGACGAAGCGGACCCCGCTTCCGCCCGCCCAGTAGGCGGCGGTCGTGGCCAGCGTCCGGTGCATCAGCGACACGGCGTCGTTCGCCCGGTCGGCGGGGACGTGCAGCAGCAGCTCGTCGTGCAGGCAGAGGACGATCGTGCCGCCGAGGAGCACCAGCTCCCGGCGGACGGTGACCGCCCACGCCTTGAACAGCTCAGCCGCGGCACCCTGGATGACGGCGTTACGGGCGAACCGGCCGCGCGCGGCCGCCACCCGGTCCATGGCCACCCGGTCCATGGCCACCCGGTCCATGGCCACCCGGTCCATGGCCACGCGATCCAGGGCCACGCGATCCAGGTCCGTCCGGGGCGGGCCGGGCCGATCCGGGCCGGCGGGGGCCGACGGCGCGGTGCGGACCAGCCGGCCGCCGAACGTCCGCAGGTCACCGCCGGCCCGACCGACCCCGTCGGCGGCGTCCAGGTAGGCGATGGCGCGCGGGTACGCCTGCCGCATCTGCCGCAGGGCCGCGCCGGCGGCACCGGAGGTCTGCCCGTACATCGCCGCCAGGACCGCGACCTTGGCGGTGGGCCGGTCACAGCCGAGCCGGGCCGCCACCGGCGCGTACATGTCGTCATCCCCGGTCGCCCGGGCCAGCGCGGGGTCGCCGGAGACGGCGGCCAGCACCCGCGGCTCGATCTGCCCGAGGTCGGCCCGCACGATCCGGTGACCGGGCTGGGCCGCCACCGCGGCCCGCAGGCCGGCGGGCAGGTTGTGCAGACCGGCCTGGGCGGTCATGCGGCCGCCGGCCCCGTCGCTGCCGCGCCAGCCGCCGCGCAGCCGGCCGTCCGGCCCCACATAGCTGTCCAGCCAGCGGTACCCGTAGGTGGTGGCGATCCGCTCGGCCTTCCGCCAGGCCAGCAACGCCGCGACAACCGGGTGGACGTCGCGCAGCGGCTTCAGCCGGGCCGACCTGGTGTCCGGGATGTCGATGCCGAGGCCCAGCAGGGCGGTTCGCAGCTCCACCGGATTACGCAGATCCACCCCGCCACCGAGGTGGGCCAGCACCGGGGCGTCCCGCGCCCGCCGGGACGCGGCATCCTCGGCGCCGTCCCGCGGCCGGGGACCGACGACCTTGGCGATCATCCGCTGGGCGGCCGCGCGGTCCAGCGGCAGCCCGTCCCGTTCCAGCTCGCGGGCGAGCAGCTCCGCCGCGGACTCCGCCCAGGCCGTCAGCACCGCCAACGGTATGCCACCCGGCGCCGCCCGCGGGTCGTCCAGCCGGCGCAACGCCCGCTCCTGCGCCGCCCGGACGGCGAGGGCGAGCTCCGCGAAACGGGCAGCCCGCCGCAGCCGGCCGGCCGGGTCGCCGCGGCCGGGGATGCCCCACGCCTCGTCCGCCCAGCCCGAGCGCAGCTGCCCGTCGCCGCGGACCGGCTCCTGCGGGTCGTCACCGTCGGCCGCGTCCTCCACCACGGCCAGCAGGTCGAGCTGCCCACCCCGCGCCATCTTCCCGCCACCGGCGGCGGGAAGCGGCAGCCCACGGGCGGCGGCCCATACCGCGCCGGGGTCGTCCCGCCGTCCACCGTGCAGCACCCGGTGGACGGCGGCCAGATCCCAACAGACAGCCAGCCGCACACCGGCGGTGACCAGCGGCGCCGCCGCCCCCCGCGCCGACCACCACACCCACCGAGGCCCGAGAACATCCTCGACCTCGGCCACGACGGCGGACGGCTCGTGAGCCCGCACCGCCCAGCCGCCCCGCTCGCAGGCCAGCCCGACTCCCGCCCCGGCGACCACGACCACCGCCACCGGCTCCCGCCGCCCCACCCCGGCCGCCCGAAGAGCACGGGCGACCTCACCGGCGTCCAGCAGCGGCATCATCCGCCCATCTTCGCCCCCGCGAACCTGGATCGGTGAGATCACCTGCGTTGCCGGGTCTGTTCACCAGGACAACTCCCGCCGCCCCGAGCCCGGCACCGCACCTCGTGTACCGGAGACGGATCACGCCACCACGGATTATGTATCACAACGGATGACTACGCGAAAATCTCACCGGCCAGAAACAGAAAGATGGCCTCTATATTTATGCGTGTTAATTCCGAAACACCACGCCCAGCCGACCGTTCCGGCGAATTGCTGGACCTGGTGGAGGGCATGCAGTTCGACATCGTGCGACCCTCGCACCGGCTGCGGCGGAACGGCACCCAGGGCACGAAGGAAGAAGAGGCTTTCATTTCGTCCACTGGTCATGTATACCCCGAACTGGGACAGGAAATTACTGAACGCGGCGACAGGCTCCCTCGGCGCGCCTGGATCCAGCCACCAGGCAGCCAGTAGCTGGGTGCCAGCTCCGTTCTGCGCGTCATATGCGCTCAGTAGCATCGGCCTGTGTCCACCGTCCGACCGCTCCGGTGGAGCAACGCCAAGCAGGACGAATCCGGGCTCCACATTGAAACGATGCGCTTCAGGAGCCCGCCATGATGCCCTTTCGGCAACCTCGGACGCTATCCCGAACCGGTGGTTGTTCATAGCCAGATAACCGGGCGTCGCCAGCAGGTCGGCGGGCATCGTCCGCTGCACCCGGAACCGATCCTCCACCAACAATGATTCAATCTCTGCCGCCACCCGGCTCCGCCGCCAGAACACAGCAAGATGGTACTGGCGCCGCGCAAGGAGCCCTCCGCGGCCACCCTGACGCCCCCACCCGTGCCATCGACCGCCCCGGGCTGGCCATTCCCATCACCACCGGGCACGCCGTCTCACTGTCACCGCCCGATCACGACTGGAGGAACAAGGCTTGACGGAGGAGGATGAGCCGATCCGGGTACCGTACCCAAACATCGTACCTCTATGGTACGGTAAACTTGTACAATAGAGAAGGAGGGTGACAGTGGCTATCAGCGCCAGCGAGGCTCGCTCGCGCCTGTTCCCCCTGATTCAGCAGGTCAACGACGACCACGTGCCGGTACGGATCAGTTCCAAGAACGGAGACGCCGTCCTCATGTCCGCTGAGGACTTCGACTCCTGGCAGGAGACTATCTACCTGCTACGATCTCCCGCCAACGCCCGGCGGCTCATGGAGGCCGTCGCCCGGGACAAGTCGCACCAGGCTGCCGCCGTCAAGACCATGGAGGAGCTACAGGCTCTGGCGGGTGAGTAGTGCGGAGCATCCACTTCGACCCCGCCGCCTGGGAGGACTTTCTGTACTGGCTGGGCGCCGACCGGAAAATGGCGACGAGGATCACGCGCTTGATCGGCGAGATCCAGCGCGACCCCTTCACGGGGATAGGCAGGCCCGAGCCCTTGAAAGGCGACCTGTCCGGCTACTGGTCCCGCCGCATCGACGACGAGCACCGGCTGGTCTACCGGGCCGACGACAAGACAGTGAAGATTCTCAAAGCCCGCTACCATTACAGCGACTGATCAGGACTGAACCGCCCCGAGCCCTGTGGAGACAGAGTCACCTACGCTTCGGGACCATCCCGGCTTTGCCAGCGTGCTTCCCGCCCTCCCCGACGTCTTCCGGGCCGGACCGCCCGCGCTCAGCTCCCACCCGACCGCCGCGACGGTCCGGCGAGAAGGTCTCGCGCCTCCCGCGAGCCTCAGCACCTCACGGCGTAACGTGATCGTCGCCAGAGCCCGCTCTCGCTTACGTAGCCACGCACTGCTCACGTCGACCCACTCGGAGGAACACCCCGCCGGGAATACGACATGGGCAGAGCGGGCACGCAACGTCACCAACAGGATCAAGGTGTTGAGCCCGCACGGCCACCCAGAGAACAAGATCGTAGGGCTTGAGCCCGCGTTGAGCCCACAAACCCTGGGCGGTCTTCCATAATAGATCAAAAAAATAGAATCGCCGCAGGTCACAGAC
>NZ_CEVIVD010000167.1:1675-9908 GCF_982290655.1 Protofrankia sp. CiP1_Cm_nod3 | reverse complement strand
GATGTGACATCAGAAGAACGGCGGTGCCGTCGTCCTCCCCGCGTTCTCCCGTCACCCAGCCGGGCAGCCGGGCACCGACGGCGAAACCGGCCTCGAAATCCGTGAACGGTTCACGCGGACAGTTCCGGGTCGTGGTGGCACGGGCGTCCTCGGTGCCCCATATCCGCCACAGAACCTCGTCGTCCCGCTGGCCGCGCAGCCGCATGAAGGACGCCGCGCTGTGAAAGCGCCCCCGCGCGACACCGTCACCATGGACGGTCAGGCGGAGAAACGCCTGTCGTTCGAAACTGCCGTCCAGCGGGACTACGATCCGGCCACCCGGCCGAGTCTGCTCGACCCAGGAAAAAGGAACCCGCAGCGCGCTCGCCGTGGCCACCACCCGATCGTAAGGGGCGTGCTCAGGATATCCGCGGGTACCGTCACCGGTAACGACCGTGACCGGATACCCGGTTCGTCCCAGCGTCTGCCGGGCGTGTTCGGCGATCGCGGGATCCACCTCCACGGTCGTGACACGCCCACCGCGTGCCCTCCCGGCGAGCAGGGCGGCGTTGTATCCCGTGCCCGCCCCGATCTCCAGCACGTTCATTCCCGCCCGCACGTCGAGCAGGTCGAGCATCCTGCTCATGACCACCGGCGCGCTGGACGAACTGGTCGGGAAGATACCCAGGCCGTCGCCGCGTTCTCCGTCGTCGGCCTGGGTGACGATCGAATCGCCACTGCTGACAAGCGCCAGCCACCCTTCGGGATCCTCAGCCCGGTCGAGCGGGACCAGCCATCCGTCCGCCCGTCCCACCCAGACCACGTCGGGGATGAAATCCTCGCGTTTCACACCTTTCCCGTCCCGTTACAGGTCGTGCACCGCACCGTCTGCGTCTGCCGCTGCCCACCCGCCGGCCCGTCACCATCGGTCCGCACCGTGACCGTCCCCCGGCCGTTGTATATCGGGCACTGCGGCGCCTCGTCCCTGTGCTTTCCCACCCGCCGGCCTTCCCAGAAAACAACTTCCAGCACTCATCATGAAAATATGGAGCCCACAGTGTGCGACAGGCAGTCACAACCGCCGCACCTGGACGAGAACAAGCCGGCCCACCAGGCGGTGGCATGTACCCACCGTTATCAGACGCCCCCGATCGGCCAACGGCGGCCATCGACGGGCAGACCACCGACCACAGACAACGCGGGCCGCCAGCACATCCTTCGGCGCCGCGCGCCTGTTCACCGCCGACGCGGACTGTCCCGAGTGATCCTGATCGACGTCCGCTGACACTCGGCCGGACCCGCCCCCACACAAACCCGGCCCGAAAGGCAAGCCTTTTCCATCGGGCCGGAGCCGAACAACCCACACGACACGCCACCCGGCAGCCGACAGACGCCGAACATCTGATATAAGTCCCGTCAACCATGCCAGACTGGACGTAATTTCAGCCCGGCCGCACCAGCCTGGCAACCGCACTGGCCATCGCACCCGGCAGCGCATGGCTCGCGACCGTCAGCAATGACAAAACGGTGCGGATCTGGGATTCCGCTACGGGACGCCCCACCGCCACCCTCAGTACCGACCCGGCGGAAGCTCCAGCGATCACACCAGACGGTCGTCTGCTCGCCACTATCAGCCATGATCGGACGATCCGAATCTGGGATCGGACGTCCGGAGAGATCATCACTATGATGCGAACCGACAGCGACCCGGTCACCTGTGCCTGGACCGCCGACGGCCGCAGCCTGATCGTTGGCGGTGAGCGAGGGGTGTACCGCTACGAGTTCCGCCCCGGCACTCCGGACAGATAGATCCGGACAGCAGCCCGAAGGCTCGAAGGATGTGAATGCGGGCTGTTATCGCGACAGCGGATTCACATCCTTCGATTTCTGCGCGCGCCGCTGCGCCGGGGTCGGCGCCCCGTCCACCGCGAAAGAGAATAGAGCGTCAGAACAGGGTGGGGATGGCGGGGGCCAGGCCGCGCAGGGCGTCGTAGTCGACGGTGACGCAGGCCAGGCCGCGGTCCGCGGCAAGCAGGCGGGCCTGTGGGGTGATCGACTGGGCTACCAGGATGCCGCGTACCGGGTGCGGGAGGAAGGGATCGTCCTGGAGACGGGCGAGGTACCGGGTGAGCTGTTCGACACCGTCGATCTCGCCCTTGCGTTTCACCTCGACCGCGACGCTGGCGCCGTCGGGGTCCCGGCAGAGCAGGTCGACCGGGCCGATGCCGGTCTCGTACTCGCGGCGCACCAGGGTGAGGCCCTCCTGGATCGCGTCCGGCCGGTCGGCGAGCAGGACCTGCAGGTGCGCCTCGACGCCGTCCTTGCGCAGGCCGGGGTCCACGCCGAGCTCGTGCGAGGAGTCGTGCAGGATCTCCTCGATGGTGATGACGAGCTGCTCGTCCGCGCGGTTGGTCACCCGCCAGACGCCGTCCGCCTCGGCTATCACGCAGGGCGGGCTCATCCAGTTCAGCGGCTTGTAGGCCCGCCCGTCCGCGTGGATGGACACCGACCCGTCAGCCTTCACCAGCAGCAGGCGGACGGCGCTGGGCAGGTGTGCCGTCAGCCGGCCCACATAGTCGACGCTGCACCGAGCTATCACAAGACGCACGGTTGCGCACCTTACCGCGTATCAGCCCTGGACCGCGTATCAGCCCTGGAAGGGTGCCGAGGGACCCTCGCCAGCCAGGCCAGCGTTTCGGTTTCGCGGGAATCGAGTGGACGTGGCGGCGGCTCAGCGCTGCTCGGGCGGCTGCTCGGGCGGCTGGGGATCCCGGGTGTCCTCGTGGGCGGCTGTCAGCTCCCAGCGGGTCAGCTGTGGCAGCGCCCACCACAGCGCGACGAAGAACGCCGCGGTCGCCGAGCAGATCAGGACGGTGGCGAGCGGGCCCATCAGCACGTCGACGACGAGCAGGACGGCGCCGTTGATCCCCGCGCCCAGCATGGCCAGCCCGGCCAGCGCCATGGTGTTGGCCGCGGCGACCAGCCGGGCGCGGGCGCCCCGGCGGAACATGATCCGGTGGTAGGCCACCGGGCCGATCAGCAGTGCGGACGCGGCGGCGACCACCAGCAGCGTGGCCAGGTAGAGCGCCCGCTGGAAGTCGGTGACCTGGTCCCAGCGCTGGGTGAAGGGGAGGGTCAGCAGGAAGGCGAAGAGGATCTGCACACCGGTCTGCGCCACCCGGATCTCCTGAAGCAGTTCGCTCCAGTTCCGGTCCAGCCGCCTGGCCCGCGGCTCCGGAGCATCCTCCAGCGGGACGTCCTCCCATGGCGCACTGTTCCGCGGGGCACCGTTCCGCGGGGCACTGTTCCGCGGGGCGGCGCCCGGCGGGGCGCTGTCTTGTGGAGGGTCCGGGCGAGGGGGCATCGCCGGCCGTCTAGGTCAGGGGGAGGACGCGGCTGGCGGGCCGCTCCCCCGGGCGGCGGCCCTTCCGCCGGTCCGCCCGGCTGTTTCCGCGGCGGCGCCCCCGGCGGCCTTATCGCTGCTCTTCCCGCCACTGCCGTCGGCGGCGGCCTTCGTCTCGGCGGCCCGCCGGGCGGCGACAAGGCCGTCGAGCAGGCGCGTCCGGTCGGCGTAACGCCGCCGGTAACGGTCCGCCTGCTCCGCGGGCAGCCTGATCAGCCGCGTCGGGTCGCTGTTGTCGGCCATGTCCGCCCGCTTCACGGCGACGGCGAGATCGTCGGCGGCGACCCGGGCAAGGTAGTCCTCCACCGGCTCCCCCGGGCGGTGGCTGAGCGCGTCGACCGCCGCCACGACCGCGGGCGGGTAACCGAGCGCAGCGAGATCGTCCAGGGTGATCGCGGAGTCCTCGACGACGTCGTGGAGCACCGCCGTCATCTGCGCGTGCTCGTGGTCGGCCCCGGCGCCGTCCGCGATGGCGGCAACCGCCCGCATGACCCGCAGCGGATGGCCGATGTACTCCTCGCCGATCTTGTCAAGCTGGCCGGTATGGGCTCGGGTGGCCAGGGCCACCGCGTCGTCCAGGGACGGAGTGTCGGGGACCATTCTGGGCACGCTACGCGCCCGCCGGCCACCTCGCACATCGGTCCCGGGCCGGCGAAACATCTCTCACCAGGCCTTTGATGCTCTCACCAGGCATCAGCTACTTTCCGCGACGACTACTCTCCGCGAAATCGGCGTCTCGGAGTCCAACCGGGTTAGATGGTGGGCTGTGGTCGGCCCAGGCCGCCAGCGGCCCGGATGACGTCGACCACGCTGTCCATGATCTCGGTGAGGCCGTAGTCCTTCGGCGTGTACACCGCGGCGACGCCGAGGGCCTTCAGCCGCTCGGCGTCCGCCGGCGGGATGATGCCGCCGACGACCACTGGCACCTCCCCGACGCCGGCCTCGCGCAGCCCGTCGAGCACCACCGGCACCAGCTCCATGTGCGAGCCGGAGAGCACCGACAGGCCCACGACATGGACGTCCTCCTCCACGGCGGCGGCGACGATCTGCGCGGGTGTGAGCCGGATGCCCTGGTAGACCACTTCGAAACCGGCGTCCCGGGCGCGCACGGCGATCTGTTCGGCGCCGTTGGAGTGCCCGTCGAGGCCGGGTTTGCCGACGAGGAACTTCAGCCGGCGCCCGAGCTCCTTCCCGGTCGCGACGACCCGTTCCCGCACGTCGGTGAGCTGCTGGCCGCCCGCGTGCACCGAGGACGCGGCGGACACCCCGGTGGGGGCCCGGTACTCGCCGAACACCTCCCGCAGGGCACCAGCCCACTCACCGGTGGTGACGCCGACGCGGGCGCAGGCGAGGGTGGCCGGCATCAGGTTCGCGTCGGTCTTCGCCGTGTCCCGCAGGTTCTGCAGGGCCTCGTCGACGGCACGCGCGTCGCGGCCGGCCCGCCAGGCCGCGATGTCGGCGCGGGCGGCCTCCTCCACGGCCGGGTCCACCGTCTGGATGGCCGTGGTCAGGTCGGCGAGCAGCGGGTTCGGCTCGGTGGTGGTGAAGGCGTTGACGCCCACCACCACGTCCTCGCCCGACTCGATGCGCACCCGGCGGGCCGCGTGCGAACGGACGAGCTCGGACTTCATGTAGCCGCTCTCGACCGCGGCGACCGCGCCGCCCATGGCCTGCACCCGGTCGATCTCGGCCTGGGCGGCCTCGGCGAGCTCGGCCACCCGGCGCTCCACGACGACGGAGCCCTCGAACAGGTCGGGGTACTCCAGCAGGTCGGTCTCGTGGGCGAGGATCTGCTGGATGCGCAGGGACCACTGCTGGTCCCAGGGCCGGGGCAGGCCGAGCGCCTCGTTCCAGGCCGGCAGCTGCAGCGCCCGGCAGCGGGCGTCCTTCGACAGTGTCACGCCGAGGGCTTCCAGCACGATCCGGATGACGTTGTTCTCCGGCTGCGCCTCGGTCAGGCCGAGGGAGTTGACCTGGACGCCGTAGCGGAACCGCCGGTGCCGCGGGTCCTCGACGCCGTAGCGGGTCCGCAGCAGGGTGTCCCACAGCCGCGTGAACGCCCGCATCTTGCACAGCTCCTCGACGAAGCGGACGCCGGCGTTGACGAAGAAGGAGATCCGGGCGCACACCTCACCGGTGCGTTCCGCCGGCACCTGCCCGGAGGCGGCCACGGCGTCGAGCACGGCGATGGCCGTGCACATCGAGTAGGCGATCTCCTGGACGGGGGTGGCGCCCGCCTCCTGCAGGTGGTAGCTGCAGATGTTGATCGGGTTCCATCGGGGGATCTCGGTCACCGAGTAGGCGATCATGTCCGTGATCAGCCGCAGCGACGGCGCGGGCGGGAACACGTACGTCCCGCGGGAGAGGTACTCCTTGATGATGTCGTTCTGGGTGGTGCCGGCGAGCGCGGCGACGTCCGCGCCCTGCTCCTGCGCGACGACCTGGTAGAGCGCGAGCAGCCACATGGCCGTCGCGTTGATCGTCATCGAGGTGTTCATCCGGCCCAGCGGGATGTCGTGGAACAGCGCGCGCATGTCGCCGATGTGGGCGATCGGCACGCCGACCTTGCCCACCTCGCCGCGGGCGAGCTCGTGGTCGGGGTCGTAGCCGGTCTGGGTCGGCAGATCGAAGGCGACCGAAAGGCCGGTCTGCCCCTTGGCCAGGTTCCGGCGGTAGAGGGCGTTGGTCTCGGCCGGGCTGGAGTGCCCCGCGTAGGTCCGGATGATCCATGGCCGGTCCCGCTGGGGACGAGCCTGCTCGGAGAGGTCCTGCCGTGCCGCATCCGCCATCGCCGCACCCGTTCCCGAAGGGATTGTCGGACGTCCAGCAGCGTACCGGCGCGGGCCGTCAGCCGCCCGAACAGAGCGGCGGGCGCCCCTGCCACACGGTGAACAGGCCGGTGGGCAGGCCGTCGCAGGCGCTGGGGCCCTGCGCGACCCGCTTCCACGGGCCGTCGCTCGTCCGCTTCCACACCTGCGGGTTCGGCGGGGCCGGGGTGACGCCCGCGACCTGCGCCAGGCCCACGGCCCAGTACTCGTCGGCGGCGCTGTCGACGCCCTCGACGGCCCCGTAGAAGAGCTTTCCCTGCGGTATGACGACGTCGTCGGTGGCCACCCCCGCGACGCCGCCCTCCCGCAGGGCGTACGCGAGGCTCGCGCTGAAGGCCCGTCTGTCCACCGGCCGCACCCGCATCTGGTGGGCCGTGCCCGGCTGCCGGCCGCCCTCCCAGGCGGACGGCTCCAGCGGCGGCCGCACCTCGGCCGGGGGCGCGGCGGTGGGCGCCGGCCGGGGGGCGGGTGTCTTCGCCGGTGCCGTGGCCAGGCCGATGGCCACCCCCAGACCGACCGCGGCGGCGAACGCGCCCGCGATGACCAGCGGGCGGCGCGGGTCAGTGGGCCGGCCACCGCCCGCGCGGTACGCGGGACCATCCGCTGGGTTCAGCCGCTGCGCATCGACGTCGAGCATGTTCCTCCCCGGCCGGCTCCATCATCCCATGGTGCACGGCCACGCCCCGGAACCGGGGCTCCGCGCCGTCCACGCTGGTCGGCCACAGCCCACCACACCGGCCGGCCCGGCGTGCCGGCCGGTCGCCGCGTAGCGGCCGGTCACCGCGGATCAGGCATGACCGACGTGGGATCAGGCATGACCAACATGGAACAGGTCGGCGTCCTCGACCTGGAGGAAACGTCCGAGGCGGTTCGCCGACAGCAGCCGGCCCAGATCGTCGGGTACGTCCACGAGCACCATCGACCGCCCGGAACGCCGGGCCCGCCGTACCCCGCCGAGCAGCACGCCGAGCGCCGCCTGATCGGCGAGCTCCAGACCGGCCACGTTCACCCGCAGCCGCCCCCGGCCGCAGTCGATCGCGGTGTGCAGGCGCATCCGCAGATCACCGACCGTCCGCACGTCGACCCGGCCGTGCAGGCGCACGGTCTGCAGCTCCCTGCCACTGTCGTTGCGAAACGTCACGTTCTTGCCCATCAGGCCTCCCGTCCCCCCGTCCCCCCTGATCCACGCCCTGACCGCTCGGGCATCCGCAGGCACCCGGAGGGTGGTCAGGGCATGCCTGGCGATCAGAGGCTGTCGGACGTGGCCGGCCGCGTAGCCGGCCGACGGTTTCCATGCCCTCCGTTCCGATCCGTGGCGCACCAGCGGCGAAGCGTGTGACGCCTCGTCCGTAATGCCAGTATCCATGGTCGCAGAGTGGCCGTTCAGATGGGCTGATGTGCACGGCGGCGGGCCTGTCACACACCGGGCCACCACAGCGTGACGGGAAGATAAACACGCGATACGAACAACTATAACGCTATGTTTAGCCAAGATTACGCTTACGACTGCGACGCGACCCACGCGCGAACGCCTGCGCACGGCCGGCGGCACTGAGACGATGAAGACCGTCCGGCCCGCCGGCCCGGACAGCCGGGAGGTGACGGTGCCACTGAACAGCCTGCACTACACGATCGGTCCGGCCATCGCCGTCGCCGCCACCGCCGTACTCGTGGCGGTGTGCAGATGGGTCTTCACACCGACCCGGACGCGCGGCAACCCGGACACCCCCTTCCAGCACGCCGACTTCGGCATGCTGGTGCCCGTGGCCACGCTGCGCACACCGTCGGACGCGGACCGGCTGCGCCAGCTCCTGCGCCAGCACGGGATCCGGTCGACCTCGGGCGCGGCCGCGCTCGGCCCGGTCCAGGTGAACACCGACGGGAAGCTGCGACGTCACCACACCCCGGCCTGGCATGTCATGGTGTTTCCCGAGGACTCCCTGCGGGCCCGGGCGGTGGTGGCCGGCACGGAACGAGACTGGGCCTGACCGACGGGACCGAGACGGCCCTCAGCGGTCACCCC
>NZ_CEVIVD010000167.1:0-1375 GCF_982290655.1 Protofrankia sp. CiP1_Cm_nod3 | reverse complement strand
GCCGTCCCGCCGTGCGGCCGGCTCGCCACGCGGCTCCCGCCGGATGTCCGCGCCGAGCAGGCGCAGCTGCTCGACGAAGGCGGCGTAGCCGCGGTCGATGTGGTGGACCTCGCTGACACTGGTGGTCCCCTCGGCCACCAGGCCGGCCAGCACGAGCCCGGCACCCGCCCGCACGTCCGAGGCCACCACGTGCGTGCCGACCAGGCGGCCGCCGCGGCGCACCACGACATGGTGGCCGTCGGTGCGCAGTTGCGCGCCGAGCTTGCTCAGCTCGCGGCAGAACACGAAGCGGCTGTCGAAGACGTTCTCGGTGATCAGGGAGACACCCTCGCTGACCGCCTCCAGGGCGATGGTCTGCGGCAGGAGATCCGTCGGGAAGCCCGGGTAGGGCAGGGTCACCACGTCGATCGAACGCGGCGGGCGCTCCGCGGTGACCCGGAAGCCGTCCGGCCGGGTGTCCACGGTGGCGCCGGCCGTCGTCAGCTTGTCGAGCACGATCTCCAGATGGTCGGCGCGGCCGCCCCGGATCATCACGTCGCCGCCGGTCATCAGCGCGCCGATGGCGAACGTGCCGGCGACGATCCGGTCCGCGACGGTGTCGTGCGTGGCCGGCCGCAGCTCGTCGACCCCCTCGATGACCAGCGTGGACGTGCCCGCGCCGTCGAGACGCGCGCCCATGGAGACCAGCATCGCGCACAGATCGGCGATCTCGGGCTCCCGGGCGGCGTTGTCGATCACCGTGGTGCCCTTGGCGAGCACCCCGGCCATCAGCAGGTTCTCGGTGGCGCCGACGCTGGGGAAGTCCAGCCAGATCGACGCCCCCTGCAGCCGGCCGGACGAACGGGCCACCAGGATCCCGGACTCGACGTCCACCATGGCACCGAGCTTGGCCAGCCCGCTGACGTGCATGTCGAGCGCGCGCGCGCCGATGGCGTCCCCGCCGGGAAGCGCCACCCGCGCCTCACCGCACCGGGCGACCAACGGCCCGAGCACCACCACCGACGCCCGGATCCGGCGGACGAGATCGCTGTCGGCCGCGGCGACGGGCCGCTCCGGCACGTCGATCGACAGTGAGCCCCCGACGACGTCCCGCTCGACGGTCGCCCCGAGCGCGCGCAGGACGTCGGCCATGACGGTCACGTCAAGAATGCCGGGTACCGAGCGAAGGGTCGTGCGGCCGTATGCCAGCAGGCTCGCGGCCATCAGCTTGAGCACGGAGTTCTTCGCTCCCGGGACATCCACCTCGCCGACCAGTTGACAGCCGCCCGTGGCGACGAACCGTTCCACAGAAGTCGATGGTAGGGCCTTGTCGGCCGCTGTCCGGGGCCGGCCCACCGGCACGCCAAGGCCAACTCGGCACCCGGCCGGCCCACCC
>NZ_CEVIVD010000166.1:9902-10399 GCF_982290655.1 Protofrankia sp. CiP1_Cm_nod3 | reverse complement strand
GATTATGAGAGCCGCTCCCGCGATGCTGTGGCGTGCCGTTTGCCGTCACGACGTGTTATGTCAGCAGGTCAGGATAGATCCGCAATCTTGATCAGTCTTTCTCCGTACCACCACAGGTTAGCTGGATCCGATCCGTTCGGCAGCACCATGGCAGCACCGGAGACGTTAATCACCGTCGAAAACGTAACGGGAAGTAACGGACAAGAGCTGACACGCGAGGAAGTCGGAAGTTCCCCCGCGTTTACAACACGCCGTGCAAGGCGGCAAATCATCATCCGCATGCCCTACCCGGCCAGCCACGCTGGCAACACCAGAGGCCCCTATAGATCTTCATCGCAATCTCCACGACCTGTTCGCGCAGATCATCACGGGAGGTAGACCTAACGCCCGGCATCCGAACCGATCGATCTTCATTGCGAGCCCTGAGATCACCGTCCGCCCGGTCGCCACGCGGGCCCCAACCTCGGACGATGCCCAGCGATCGCACCAACGGAACA
>NZ_CEVIVD010000166.1:965-9444 GCF_982290655.1 Protofrankia sp. CiP1_Cm_nod3 | reverse complement strand
GTCCGACGAGGATCGCGGTGCTTCGGTCTGTTCGACGTAGGTCATGCAGCCACTCCCGGACCTCGCTGACGATCTCCAGGCGATAGGTCACGACATGTCCCCTTCGGGGCAGAGGGTTCAGTACCTGAGTGTACTGCGGCCCGGCCATCGCGCGAGCCAGCCGCGTCACTCCGGTCGACGGCCTGGCCAAGACCGCACCGACCCGCTCGCACGGCGACCCGCAGGCGGGACCTCGTACGACTACGACCAACGCCATGCGGCCCAGACCCGGAGGCAACGTGCCCATCGAACGCGCCGCGCTTCTCCTCGACGGGCTGACCGGGATGTTCACCTCGTTGGGGTTCGACGCTCTCCAGGACGAGGTGTTCCGGAACCTGGTGATCGCCAAGCTGGTGGAGCCGACCTCGATTCTGGACACCGGCAGGGTCCTGACGGACCTCGGCGCCGCACCGGCGAGCGAGAAGACGATGCGTCGTGCCCTGCTCCGCGCCCGCCACGGCGGCTACCGCGGCAGGCCCGCCGCGCTGTGCTTCGCCCACGCCGTGGCCGCCAGGGTGGATAAAGCTGTGACGGGCTTGCAGCTACACGAGAGAGTCGCGTGACTGAAGTAGTCGCAGTGCCGCGAGTGCATCCGCGAGCGGGATGCGCTCCTGTTCGAGGCGTCGATGCCGTACCCAGGTGGGGTCGGTAAGGGCACCGTACATGGCGCGTTCGTCGGCGGTCAGGTACGGTACGTCGCGGCGTCTGCCGGGGCCGAGCGGTGTGCTGCGGCGATCGAGTGAGGTACCGAATCGCTCGTACCGTTCGAACGTCACCATGTCCATGAGCACCGTTCCCCGGTCTTCGGGTTGGCCAGCGCCCACAGGATCGGCATGCCCGTCGGGGTGCAGACCAGGTAGAGCTTGAGCCCCCAGTAGAACCGGGAGTGCGACGCGCAGTAGCCGTAGCCGGCCCAGCCGGCCAGCTCCGAGCGTTTCACGGTCGGCCGGGACATCCCGCACGGCACCGGGGTGGCGTCGGTGATCCAGTGGTTGTCGAACCAGAAGTCACTGTCGACGGCGAGCACCCTGATCACCTCCTTGACCAGCGGTAACGCCGTCTTCAGCCGCCGGTTGTAGCCGGACTGGCCCGGCAGGTACGGGAACATCCCGGCCAGGTGTTTGCGGGCGTGGCGTAGCCAGCGTGCTTCGGAGCGGTGGCCGAGCAGGGCTTGGGCGACCGCGAGGCAGACGAGTTCGGAGTCGCTCAGCGTGGGCGGCCGGCCTGTTCGTCGCCTCCCTCCGATCCGGTCGTCGATCTTCACATAGAGTGCGGTCAGGAGGGTTTCCAGGTCTTGCGTCACAACTCGATCTTGGAAGCCCTCTCTCTATTCACGATCACCGCCCGCCCAGCGTTCGGACTTACTCGTCTAGCGGACCGCCCGCGAGCGGCTTAGCGGGACTTTCCGTTCCGATGCTCCAACTAGCGCGAATCGCATCGGATGCGAACACGCGTCACCCTGCATACGAGGTTGCACCGAGGGGCCGTGGCCTGGGCTTTTATGGGTCCGGAACGCGGAGGATCATCGTCTCACGGCGCGCCGCACGGTTGCGCGCGGGCCCCTGATCGGCCGTTTCGCATCAAATGCAAGGATTCTGCATCGGATGCGGATGGGTTGGGGGTTACGGTAGGTGGCGGATCGGGAGTCGGTCGCGGGAGCAGCGGGGTTGTACCTCGTGGCTGGGGTGCCGCTGCTGCGGGCGGACGAGCAGGTGTTCGCGGCGATGATCGAGGGCTGGGCCAGTCAGCAGACGGCCCGCAATCTGGCGGCGGGCACGGTCGAGGGGCGGGTCCGCGCGGTACGGGCGTTCGCTCGGCACGCGGAGGCGTATCCCTGGGCCTGGACGGCAGCGATGGTCGACGACTGGTGCACCGATCTGCGGGCGGTGAGGAACCTGCGCCGCTCGACGCTGCGGAACTACCAGGAGGCGGTCCGGCTGTTCTGCGCCTACACGACCGATCCCGCCTACGGCTGGGCGCAGCGCTGCGAGCAGGAGTTCGGCTCGCACCCGGTGCAGGTCTGCCACGAGTGGAACACCGCGGTGCACGCTCAGCAGGCCGAGAGCGACCCGGGCAAGCGGGCGTTCACGCTCGACGAGCTGCAGGCGTTCTTCGATCACGCAGACGAGCAGGTCAGCCGGATCCGCGCGGCCGGGCGCAAGGGCTGGCTGCCGGCGTTCCGTGACGCGGTGCTGTTCAAGGTCGCCTACTCCTACGGGCTGCGCCGCCGGGAGGTGCGGATGCTCGACCTCGCCGACTTCGGCCGCAACCCGCACGGCCCCGAGTTCAGCGACTACGGCGTCTGCCAGGTCCGGTTCGGCAAGGCCTCGAAGGGTTCGCCGCCGAAACGGCGCAGCGTGCTGACCGTCTGGACCTGGACCCCTGAGATCCTCGACGAGTGGGTGAGCGACTTCCGGCTGCTGCTCGCCCCGGACGGCGGCCCGGCTCTCTGGCCGTCCGAGCGGGCCCCGCGGGTCGCGCTGACGCAGATCAACGCCCGGTTCGCCACCTACCGCGACGCCCTCGGCCTGGACCAGGCCCTCGACGTCCACGCGCTGCGCCGCTCCTACGTGACCCACCTGATCGAGGACGGCTACGACCCGCTGTTCGTCCAGCAGCAGGTCGGCCACGAGCACGCCTCGACGACCGCGATTTATACCTGCGTGTCCTCGGACTTCCGGACGCGCACTCTGCGCCGCGCGCTCGATCAGACCTTGGCCGCGGCTCTGACGCCGACGGAGAAGGCGCGATGACGGTCAGGCGGCAGGTCAGCTACCAATGGCGGCTGCGCGAGGTGATGGCCACCCGCGGCCTTTTCACCATCACCGACCTTGTCCCGCTGCTCGCCGAACGGGGCATCACCCTGTCGGCCTCGCAGGTCCACCGGATCGTCATCGGAACCCCGGAACGGCTCTCGCTGCCGGTGCTCGCCGCGCTCTGCGACATCCTTGAGGTCACCCCGGCCGAGCTCATCGCGACCCGCGCGGTCAACGCCGCGCCGCGACGGGCGGCCGTCGGCGACGGCCCGGCGCCGGTCGACCTGGCCGGTGAGATCCGGCCGAAGCGGGCCCGGCTGCGCCCCGAGTGACGGCCCGGACCGGCCGCTACACCGCTGAGCAGTACGAACGCTGGCACATCCGCGTCTGCGCACGCTGCGCCCGGCGGGCGTCTCTGTCGGCGAACTGGTCGGACGGGCCGATCTGCCGCAGCTGCTACGACCGGGCCGCCCGGACCTACGGCCGCTGCCCCGGCTGCGCTGCCGAACGTCTCCTGCCCGGCCGCCGGGGCGACGGGACAGCGCTCTGCCGGGACTGCGCCGGCATCACCCGCGACTTCTTCTGCTCCCGCTGCGGCTTCGAGGGCCTGCTGCTCGGCGGCCGGCTTTGCGAACGCTGCACCCTCACCGACCAGCTCACCACCGCCCTCGACGACGGCACAGGGAACGTCAGCCCACCGCTGATGCCGCTGCTCGACGCGGTGCGCGCGATGCCCAGGCCGAAAAGCGGCCTGGCCTGGCTGCGCAATGCCCGGGTCCGCGAACTGCTCGCCGACCTGGCCGCCGGGCGCATCGAGCTGACGCACGAGGCCCTGCACCCGCTGCCGAACTGGCGGACCGTCGCCTACCTCCGCGACCTGCTGATGGCCTGCGGCGCGCTGCCCACCGTCGACAAGCAGCTGCTGCACCACGAGACCTGGCTGCACCGCCAACTGACCGAGCTCGACGGCCAGCCCCATGCCCGGCTGCTGCGCCAGTTCGCGACCTGGTCGCAGCTCCCCCGGCTCCGCCACCGGGCGGCAGCGCGCCCGCTGACCACGCACAGCCGCAAGACGGCGGCAGAGCAGTTCACCCAGGCCCGCCTGTTTCTGACCTGGCTCGACGAACGCGGCCGGACCCCGGCCACCCTCGCCCAAGCCGACGTCGACGGCTGGCACGCCACCCACCTCGACCACGCGAAACGTTCCCTGCGGGCGTTCCTGACCTGGGCGATGAGCAGCGGCCAGCTACCCCACCGCGACCTGCCCCGCCTCCGGATCGCCCGCGCCGAGCCACTCACCCAACGCCACCGCCTCGACCTGGTGAAAGCCGTCCTCACCAGCGAGACCGGCACGTCGTCGACCCGCGCGGCGGCCTGCCTGATGCTGCTCTACGCCCAGCCCGCCAGCCGGATCGTGCGCCTCACCGTCGACGACATCACCACCGACGACGGCCAGGTCCTGCTACGGCTCGGCGACCCGCCCGTCCCGGTGCCCGAACCGTTCGCCGCTCTCCTCCTGGCCGCCGCGGCCCAGCGGAGCAACATGAACACCGCCACAAACCCGGACAGCCGCTGGCTGTTCCCCGGCCGCCGCGCCGGCCAGCCGATGCACCCCGGCAGCCTGCTCGACCACATCCGCACTCTCGGGATCCCGAACCAGGCCGCCCGCACCGCCGCGCTACGCCAGCTCGTTTTGCAGGCCCCGGCTCCGGTCGTCGCCCAGGCCCTCGGCTACCACCCGACCACCACCCAGTGGCACCGCGCCGACGCCGGCGGAACCTGGACCCACTACGCCCCAGGTGACCACGGCAGACAGACGCCGACCGCCAGATAGCTCGCCGCGTCGCCGCAACGGTCGAAGGAGAAGAGTCATGCTGCCGCCGGACAATCATGTGCACAGCCAGTGGTCATGGGACGCGCCCGCGGGGTCGATGGAAGATACCTGTCTACGTGCGCTCGAACTCGGGCTGCCCTCGGTGGCGTTCACCGAACATGCTGACCTCACTCCCTGGACCCACAAACCAGACGAGGAGGTCCCAGACGCGTGGCGCCCTCTGCTCGCCGAAGGCGTCCTGACTCCGCCCCCGCTCGACCTGGACGGCTACCGAGAATGCCTGGCGTCGTGCCGGGAACGCCATCCTGAGCTGCGCATCCTGTCGGGCATCGAGCTGAGCGAACCTCACTGGCACACCGCCCGCGCCGAGACGCTGCTCGGCATGGGTCCCTTCGAGCGGGTACTGGCCTCGATCCACTCCGCGCCGGCCGCCGACGGCTCCGGCTTCACCGAGGTCTCCCGCCAGTACATCGATCAGCAACCGGACAAGGTCGTGCGGGCCTACCTGTCCGAGACCATGCGCCTGATCGAGCAGTTCGCGGCGTTCGACGTCCTCGCGCACATCGACTACCCGGTCCGCTCCTGGCCCGCGGACGCGAGGCCCTACGACCCAGACGACTTCGAGGACGAGTACCGCGACGTGCTGCGCTGCCTGGCAACTGCCGACAAGGTCCTCGAAGTCAACACGCGGGTCCCGCTGCACCGCCAGGTGCTGGCCTGGTGGCACGAGGAGGGCGGCCAGGCCATCACCTTCGCCAGCGACGCCCACGACCCTGGCGCACTCGCCCGAGGCTTCCGCGACGCCGCGCGCATGGCTGAGGCTTCGGGCTTCCGCCCAGGCCCAGATCCGCATGCCTTCTGGGGCCGCAGCTGACCCGTCGGGCGATCGCCAGTCCTGCCTCGCCCGCCGGCCGCCCGCACGCGAGCGGTCTCCACACCCCGCAAGCCCTCACAACCAGTGACGGTCAACGGCTCGATCTTGGGAATACAGGCCACCCGAACACGCGATCCTGCCAGTCTCGCGGGCCGTTCCAGCGTTATCTGGTGGTACGGCCTGTTCTCCCAGGTCAGGGCGTTGGGCGACCGTAAGCCAAGTAAGGCAGGTTACCTGGGCATGCGGACCTGGCGGTCAGCAGGTCGCGCGGGGCCCGGACGGCAACGGACCGGGCCCCGCGCGAATGCCGTGGTCAGAGTCCTTGCGTCAGGAAGACGGCGTCCGGGACCTGAACGGTCTCGGGGGCGGTGCGGGGGAGGAGACCGAGGATTTGGGCGGCGACGTACTGCGCCGACATCATGGCTCCCTCCTGCCAGCCGGGCAGCGGGGATGCCTGGTCACCGACGACGTAGAAGCGGCCGTCACCCTCGGGCTGGAGGAGCTGCTTGTAGGCGACCTGGTGGTCGGGGTCGGCCGGGTCCCAGTCGGCCCAGCCGCCGAGCTGGTGGGGCACCTTGTGCCAGGCGATGGTGACGCCCAGGTCCTGGGGCACGGTGGTCTTCTCCAGGAACTCCCGGTGCAGCTGAGCCGCGCCGTCTCGGGCCAGGCGCAGTCGCTCGTCCGGCGCGAGCTTGCCCGTCTCCTTGGCGTTCTCACCGAAGTTGTAGGCCCCGGTGAGGGTGCCCGTCTTGGAGAAGTAGTCGTTGGACGGGTACCAGAACTGGGTGATGGGGTGGTCGGTGAAGTTGATGCCGCCGTAGATCTGGTTGTGGTCGTCCTCCCAGAACCGGCGGTTGGCCTGCCAGCCGACCTTGCATGTCGGCGCGAAGTCCACCGCTTCCACGGCGTTGCGGAACTCCGTGGAGAAGCCGGTCAGCGTGAGCTGCTTCAGCACCGGCAGCGGGATGTTGCTGACGCAGTAGTCGGCCGACGCCGTCAGCTCCTGGCCCCCCGAGTAGTAGGTGATGCTGACGCCGTCGCCCGTCAGGTCGACCGAGGTGACCTCGGCGTTCAGCTGGACCGTCGCGCCATACTCGGTGGTGATCCGTTCGGTGAGAGCGTGGACGATCTTGTCCATGCCGCCGACCGGCTGGAACATCGTGGCCTGCCACATGTAGTCCACGGGCTGGTAGAAGCGGTGCTTCCAGAACTCCGAGGTGACCAGATCGGACAGGGGCAGCGGGGGCGCGGGCGTGGGGTGCTCGTGGACGTCGAGGGGCTCGGCGTAGCCGGAGCGGGTGGAGCCGTGGTACTCACCCTCCTCGTCCAGGTCGCCGAACTTGCGCAGCAGGTCCCGCAGCAGGCCGGTGAACTCGTCGTCCCCGGTCAGGGTGGCGGACAGGAGCGCGGCGAGGTGGCCGCGGGTGTCGTTGGCGACGCGCCGGTTGCGCCAGGGCTGGCCGGGCGGGGTGTGGCCCGCGCGGTGCACGACGTTCGCCGTGGTCTCCATGACGTACGGCTCCAGCGCCACCCCGAGGTCGGTGCAGTACTTCAGCACCCGGCGGTGGTGGTACGGAATGCGGCCGGGGCCGAGGTTGAGGTACAGGCCCGGATCGAAGGCACAGGTGTGGGTCAGCTCCAGACTGCCGCCCTCGCCGTCGAGTTCGTACAGCTTGTCGCCGTTGCGGACGGTGCGGCTGCGGCCGCCGGTTCGGGACTGCGGCTCCAGGACCGTGCACCGGTAGCCGAGCCTACCCAGTTCGTAGGCGGCGGTCAGTCCGCCGATGCCCGCGCCGAGGATCAGCACCGACTTCTCCTCGCCGGCCGCCGCGCGTGGTGCGGCGGCGAAGTCCGGCGCGGCGCCTTCGCCGGAGCTCAGCGGGCCGGCGAGGCCGGACATAGCTGCGTAGAGTGCCTGTGCGGACGGGACAGTCGGCGTGCGCGTGGTCATGGATCACCTTTCGGGTCGGGCGCAAGGGTGCCGCTCCCGGTTCGCCCGGCCCCTGCGAACTGCCCGGTGCAGAAACCCGCAGGTGGGCCACCGAGTGGCGGAGCGTTTCACGAGCGACCACCTATGAAACGGCCTGCGCCATGATCAATCTCAGCGCTAACCACGGTTCCATTGATCCCCGAGGCCGTCATCACCCAGACCGGGTGATGACGGGCGGAGCGGCGTCGGGCCGGGCACGCGGGATATCCGCGGCGGCCGGCCGGGCCGGCGCATCTACGTGGCCTGTTCGCGCAGGTCACGGGGGTGGACCTCCTCCACCACTACTCCAAAAATCTTGACCTCCTCAACGACCTTAAATGGCTACTCAAAGTAATAAAAGATAACGAAAATAACGACGAACCCGACGAACCGGATCTTCACGACCAAGCGGCCCGCCACCGCGGAGGCCGCCCATGAGCGGCGCTCACCAGGCTGATCCCTGGCGCAACACCATCCTCCTTGGCGACGCCCGCACCCGTCTGGCCGACCTGCCGCCGGCCTCCGTGGACTGTGTCATCACCAGCCCGCCGTACTACGGCCTGCGGGACTATGGCACTGCCGGGCAAATCGGCCTGGAAGCCGATGTTGCCAGCTGGGTGGCCGACCTCCGCGCCGTCCTAGCCGAAGTCGCTCGGGTGCTCAAGCCCAGCGGCGTGCTGTGGCTGAACCTCGGTGACGGCTACGCCCGCCATCCCCGGGAAGGCGCCCCGGTCAAGAGCCTGCTGCTCGGCCCGGAACGGCTGGCCCTCAGCCTGCTGGCCGACGGCTGGCGCTTGCGCAACAAGGTCATCTGGGCCAAGACCAACCCGATGCCGTCAAGCATCCGGGACCGGCTGAGCGCCAGCTACGAAGTGGTCTACAGCTTCACCCGGGCCCGGTCGTACTTCTTTGACCTTGATGCCATCCGGGTGCCGCACCGCAGCGCCCAACCACCGCAGGCCAGCGCCACCGGCCGGGCCTATCCCCCGGCTTCGGCCGTGGCAACC
>NZ_CEVIVD010000166.1:0-657 GCF_982290655.1 Protofrankia sp. CiP1_Cm_nod3 | reverse complement strand
GTCAACCGCACCCGGCGGACCAACCGCAACACCGGGCTCGGCAGCCTCAAGGTCAACGGCCTCACCGGCCACCCGCTCGGCAAGAACCCGGGCGATGTCTGGTGGTTGGCCACCGCCGGCTACCGGGAGGCGCACTTCGCGACCTTCCCGATCGCGCTGGCCGAGCGGCCGCTGCTGGCCAGCTGCCCGGAGCGGGTGTGCGTGGGCTGCGGGAAGCCGTGGACGCGGGAACCGGCCCGCCGGCGCGGCCACTTGGCCGTGCTCGGCGAGCTGCGCCCGAGTTGCGACTGCCAAGTCGGCTTCCGGCCAGGCGTGGTGCTCGATCCGTTCCTGGGCGCCGGCACGGTGGCTGTGGCGGCCGAGCGGCATGGCCGGGAGTGGGTGGGGATCGAGCTGAACCCGGAGTATGCGGCGCTGGCCGAGGCGCGGATCGTCAAGGCACGGACGAAGATCGCAGCCGGTCGGGTTGGAGAGGCACAGGCTTCGCCCGAGGTGTCGGCGACGCCAGCTGCAGCCGGAGCCGTGGCGGCATCTACGGCGGGTCCTGACCAGCGAACCAGAGCGGTTGCCCGGCAGGTAGCTACTCGTACTGCAGCCGTACGCCCGCATGATCCGCGAGCTGCTTGATGTGGCGGGTTTTGCGGGCGGAGTCGACCC
>NZ_CEVIVD010000165.1:2772-10430 GCF_982290655.1 Protofrankia sp. CiP1_Cm_nod3 | reverse complement strand
CGGTGAGGGCGCCGGCAGTGGTCAGGGCCAGCGGGAGGGGGCCGGCGCGGGCGGTGTCGCCCGGGCCGTTCGGGCGTGGGTCCGGCGCCAGGGCCGGGACCACCAGCCAGCAGTAGAACGGCAGCCAGGAGTGCTCCGGCGCCGTGGCGGCAAGCCCCGTCAGCATGCCGAAGAGAATCGCGGGGACCGCGCCGACCAGGAACGGCCAGCCGGGCGTGAGCCGGATCCGCCGGGCCGCCCGGATGATCACCGGCCCGCACGCGACCAGCACGACCGCCAACCCCACCGGCAGCCGGGCGAGCGGCTCCGGAAGTGTCGCCGCGCCGGCCAGGCCGGCCTGCGCGGCCGTGTGGGCGGCCTGCGCGCGGGCCGCGGCCAGCCCGTCCGGCCAGGAGAACCCCCACAGCGACAGCAGCGACAGCGGCACCAGGAAACAGCCACCGGTGATCACGTTGAGCAGCGGCCGGCGGCGGACGAAGTACGCCGCGACGACCGTCGCGCCAAGCCAGGGCATCGCGTAGTCGAACAGCGTGGCCACGCCGAGGAGCAGGCCGCACGCCGCCGCCCACCACAGCCGCCGTCCCGGCTCGGAGCCGACGACCCCGAGCGTGACGAACGCGGCGCCGAGGGCCGCGGTCACCGCGTCCACCGACGCGGCCGTCCACAGCGCCCAGGGCGCCAGCAGCAGAACCGGGACGAGACGGCGGGCGGCGGTCTCATGGCACAGCGACCGGACCGCGACCGCCACCAGCGGGACCGTGGCCGCGCCCAGCGCCGTCAGGACGGCACCGAGGGCGATCGGCGTGGTGATCCCCAGCTGGGCGAGCAGCCACACCAGCAGCGTCGGCCCCGGGGGGTGGGCCCGCGCGCCGTAGCCGCCGGCACCGGTGTGCTCGGTGAACGTCCGCAGCAGGGCCGTCAGGCCGGCGTCGGCGGCGGCCGGCCCGTCCGGCAGGTGCCCGTCGCTGGCCGTGGACGCACCGACCGCGAGCGCGCCGGCCAGGCCCGGGTGGGCAGTGCCCACCGCCAGCGCCCCCGGGTGGGCACTGCCCACCGCCAGCGCCACGGCCCAGCCCAACGCGGCCACATAGCTGGCAATGAGGAGCGGGACCCACCGCAGCCAGGTGTGGACGCCGCGCCAGGCCGCGACAGCGACCACGGCCGCCACCGCCGGGGCGGACAGGGACGCCGGGGAGACGCCGGGGCGCCGGCCCGCGGTGAACGGCAGCCCGCCGGACATGGCCGGCAGCGGGTTCCATCCCTGGCCGGCGGTGGCACGCGCCAGCGCGGCCAGCCCCAGGCAGCCGGCGATCGTGACGATCCACAGCGCGATTTCCGCGGGCTGGGCGGAATCGCCACCGGAGGACGGCCGGTTCCGCATGCGCTCCCGCATACCCGGCCGTCCGTTTTCACCCGTCCCGCTGCCCGACGGCGCGGCGGTGATCGGAACGTCGGCCACCTTCAGCGTGGCCCGGGGACGCGGGCCGGACAGGGCGTGGGAAAGAAACGGTCATATCGTTGCCGGCCCGCCGGGCGGATCCCGGTTGACGGGGGACGAACGGGTGGCGCGGAAGTGGCGCGCCGCCCGGTGCCGGTGCCGGCCGGAGGCATTTCCGGCGGCGGGCATGCCGACTGGTGAGCCCGGTCCTCCGGCGTGATGACCACATATGCACCGTAACCAGGGTGGCGGCATGCTGTTCGAGCGGCGCGCGAGAGGCTCGTCGATGCCACTGGCGCCGTTCGGCGGACGCCGTTCAGCGGGTGTGGCGTCCGGCGGTGCCGGTGCCACTTCGCCACCGCGCCATCGTCCGTGCCATCGCCCGCGTCACCGTAGCGCCAGCGCCGCGCCACCGTCACGCTGCTGGTTCGTCGCTGGTCCGGGGCGCTGCCCGACGTTACGCGCCAAAGTTTCCGTCGAGCCTGGTAGTGGCAAGAGAGTGTGGACGTTGTCATGATGTTGGTATAAGCACGGCTTCTCTCCGTCGTGTCGGGAAATGAGTCGGATCCGGTGCGTGGTCGTTGTTGTTCTTGTGGTGAGTGGATGGGAAAGACTTGACAGATCCGCCTGGGGGGATCGAGCTTGCGAGGAGATCGTGTGATGGATCACATGCGCTTCGAGTGGCGCGTTCACCGCAACTGAGTGAAGATCGGTTCGCAGATCATCTATCACGGAGGGGGCCACATTGGCCGAGCTTAGGAAAGGAACCCGGATCACCGGCGCGGAGCGCGACAAGCTTGCATCAGAGCTTCGGAAGAAGTACGAGGCAGGGCAGAGCATCCGTCTTCTCGCCGAGTCGTCGGGCCGTTCGTACGGGTTCGTTCACCGCATCCTCTCGGAGTCCGGCACGACCCTGCGGGGTCGTGGCGGCGCCACCCGGGGCAGCAAGAAGAAGAGCGCCTGATCATGTCGGTGCCGGCCGTCGCCGACCAGGCGGCGGTCGGTCTGGCGCTGACGATCGACGGTCCGAGGGCGACCATCGCCGTCGATCGTCAGGACCACGCCACCGTGCGTGTGCCAACTGGGCACGCGTCAACTGGGCACGCGTCAACTGAGCACGCGTCAACTGAGCACGCGTCAACTGAGCACGCGTCAACTGAGCGCCAGCCAACTGTGCGCGAACCGCACGAGCCAACCGTGCGTGAACCAGTCGCGCGCGAACCGGCTGGGCGCGTGCCCAGCCCGTCCGCCGCGTTGTCCACCGTGCTGGCCGGTATCGGGCGCTCCCTGCCCGGCAGCGTCCGGCTGGTGATTCTTCGGATCACTGGCGGCTCGTCGCCGTCCAGCGGTGGCCACCGCGCGGCGGCCGGGGAGCGGCCATCTGATGATCAACCGGCTGGCGGCCGGACGAGCGGGGAGCGGCCGGCCCACGGCGGGCCCGCGGGCCGGCCGTCCGACGCTGGGGTGGCCGCGCGACGGCCGGCCACGGGCGACCTGACGTCCCGCGACACCGCGTCCCGCGACACCGCGTGTCACGATATGGCGCGTCACGACTTGAGGTGCCTCGACGCGGCGCCCCGCGACACGGGGACGGCCGCCGGATGGCAGGCCGCGCTCGGCTGGTTGTCGCGCCCTGACCTGTTCAGCGTCGCGGTCGTCAGCGGGTACGCCGTCGACGCCCTGCATCTCGCGCTCGCCTGCGATCTGCGGATCGCCTGTGACGACGCGTACCTGTCCTTCGGCGGCCTGCGTCATGGCGGTGTTCCGGCGCTGGGGGTTTCCCGGGCGTTGGTCGACCTGGTCGGCTACAGCCGCGCGCTGGACCTGTGCGTGACCGGACGTATGCTCTCCGGCGCACAGGCGCAGGCGGTGGGGCTGGTGGACCGGCTGGCCGCCCCCGCCGAACTCGACCGGGCCGTGGAGGAACTGGCCGCCGCCCTGCTCGCGGCCCCTCGCGAGACGGCCGTCGAGGTCAAGGCGTTGCTGTTGCGCGGACGCGAGCTTTCCGTGGCGGATCAGCTACGTGCGGAGCGCGACGCCCAGGTGCGCTGCTCGTCGGCACCGGCCGGGGCAGCCGGCTGACGCGTCCGGCCGAGGCCGTGACGGGAACGATCCTCGTCTGCTTTCGCTTACAGTGTTGCGATGTAAGCATGAGCAGAATGTGGGGGTCCACCGATGAGATTCGCCGAGGACGGGCCGCGCGTCAGCACGCGGGCCTTCCAGCGTGACCGCTCGGTCGTCCACCAGAAGCTGCGGCCGGGCACCCTGCGCCGGATCGTCGGGTTCGCGCGTCCCTACCGGAGGATGCTCGTCGGCTTCCTCATCCTGATCGTCATCAGCGCCGCGCTCGGCGCGACGACCCCGCTGGTCTACAAGGCGATCATCGACGAGGGCATCGTCCCCGGCCGGGTGGGCGTCGTGGAGGCGCTGGCCGTGCTGGTCGGGCTCATCGCCGTCGTCGACGCGCTGCTGGCCCTCGCGCAACGGTGGTTCTCCGCCCGCATCGGCGAAGGGCTGATCTTCGACATGCGGGCCAGGCTGTTCGACCACGTCCAGCGCCAGCCGCTGGCGTTCTTCACCCGGACCCAGACCGGTGCCCTGATCTCCCGGCTGAACAACGATGTCCTCGGCGCCCAGTCGGCCTTCACCGGGACGCTGTCCTCGGTCCTGTCCAACATCGTCTCGGTTGGCTTCGTCCTCGCCGCGATGATCGTGCTGTCCTGGCAGATCACGGTCGTCTCGCTGTTGCTGCTGCCGGTCTTCGTCGTCCCGGCGCGGCTGCTCGGGCCGAAGCTGGCCGCGCTCACCCGGGAGAGCTACGGGCTCAACGCCGAGATGAACACGGTGATGACCGAACGGTTCAACGTCTCCGGGGCGATGCTCGCCAAGCTCTACGGCCACCCGGCCCGGGAGAACGACGGCTTCACGGCCAGGGCCGCCCGGGTCCGTGACATCGGCGTCACCCAGGCCATGTACGGCCGGATCTTCTTCGTCTCGCTGACCCTGGTCGCCTCCCTGGCGACCGCGATCGTCTACGGCGTGGGCGGGCGGTTCGCCGCCGAGGGCACGCTTCAGGTCGGCACCGTCGTCGCGCTGACCTCGTACCTGTCGCGGCTCTACGGCCCGCTGACCCAGCTGTCGAACGTCAACGTCGATGTGATGACCGCGCTGGTCTCCTTCGAGCGGGTCTTCGAGGTGCTCGACCTCACCCCGGCGATCGCCGACCGGCCGGGCGCGGCCGACCTGCCGCCCGGCGCGGCCACGGTCGAGTTCGACGACGTCGGCTTCCGTTACCCGGCCGCGGACGAGGTGTCGCTGGCCTCCCTGGAGTCGGTGGCGGTGCTCGACCACCGGCCGTCCGAGACCGTCCTGCACCAGGTGTCGTTCCGGGTGGCGCCCGGGGAGATGGTCGCGCTGGTCGGGCCGTCCGGAGCCGGCAAGACGACGATCAGCCAGCTGGTGCCCCGGATGTACGACGCGGTCAGCGGCACCGTCCGGGTCGGCGGCCACGACGTGAGGGAGCTCACCCTGCGGTCGCTGCGGGACGCCGTGGGCGTCGTCACCCAGGACGCGCACCTCTTCCACGACACCATCCGGGCGAACCTCACCTACGCCCGGCCGGCGGCCACGCCCGAGCAGATGTGGGCGGCCATGGACGCCGCCCAGATCGGCGACGTCGTGCGAGCGCTGCCCGACGGCCTCGACACGGTCGTCGGCGACCGCGGCTACCGGCTCTCCGGTGGGGAGAAGCAGCGCCTCGCCATCGCCCGGCTGCTGCTCAAGGAGCCGTCGATCGTCGTCCTGGACGAGGCCACCGCCCATCTCGACAGCGAGTCCGAAGCCGCCGTCCAGCAGGCTCTGGCCACCGCGCTGGCCGGCCGGACGTCACTCGTGATCGCCCACCGGCTGTCGACCGTCCGGGACGCCGACCGGATTCTCGTCATCGAGGACGGCCGGCTGGTCGACAGCGGCCGGCACGACGAGCTGCTGGCCCGCGGCGGCCTGTACGCCGAGCTGTACCGCACCCAGTTCGCCACCCAGGACGTGGCCCGCCACAGCGAGACCAGCTCCGATGCGGCCAGTTCCGAGGAACGCCGGATGGTGACCGTCCGGTCACCGTAGTCGGGGGTGTCGGCCGGGATGGCTGGTAGGAGGCATGCGCTGCTGCCGGAGCCCGCACCCACGTCCCACAGGGGCATCAGCTGGGATGGCTTGGTAGGTATGGCTGGCAGGTGAAGCCGGCCGGGCTGCCCGCACAGGTCCTCCGGCCCGCCGTCCAGGGCCGTTCGGCACGCCTGCCCGGGCGGCGGCCGGGTGCCGGCCGCGTGCCGGTTCGTACAGGCTGTGTTCGTCCAGCTGTCAGCCGGTATCCTCGTGGCACTTGTTAAGTTACTGTCCGTGCTCGTCTCTGCTTCCCCGCCCGGCGGGGCGCGACGGCGATGCCACCGGCGGGACGGCGATGAGCCGCCGGGCTCCCCTCCGCCGCCCGCCCACCGTGAGCTGGGAACTCCCCGGCTCGGCCCGGCCGGCCCCACCGTCCGTGACGGCCGTGACGGCCGTGGGCGGGCCCGCCCGGCCGGCACACCCGCCTCCCGCGGCGGCGCGGGGCGGGTGTGCCGGTACGCCCACCTGTGCGCATGGCGTCCCCGGTAAACGGAATAGGGCCTTTTTCCCGCGGATGGAAAACTTTCCGGGTGTCGGCCAGCGGATAGTGGGGGCGGTGTACGGACCACCGGAGTCATTTCCTAGGCTTGTCTCGTGTCTCGCCGCGCGAAAATTGTATGCACACTTGGTCCGGCCACCAGCTCGCCCGAGAAGATTCGGGAGCTGGTCGAGGCCGGCATGGACATCGCCCGTCTCAACCTCTCCCATGGGTCCCATGAGCAGCATGCGCAGACCTACCAACAGATCCGGGCCGCCTCCGACGCGGTCGGACGTAGTGTCGGCATCCTCATCGACCTGCAGGGCCCCAAGATCAGGCTTGGGAAGTTCGCCTCCGGCCCGGTCACCCTGGCCCCCGGCGACCGGTTCACGATCACGACCGACGACATCCTCGGCGACCAGCACCGGGTCGGGACGACCTTCTCCGGGCTGACCTCCGATGTCACCGCGGGCGACCGGATCCTCGTCGACGACGGCCGGCTGGTGCTCGAGGTCGTCGAGGTCGCCGGCTCCGACGTCCACACCACGGTCATCGTCGGTGGCCCGGTCAGCAACCACAAGGGGATGAACATCCCGGGCGCGGCCCTCGGCGTGCCCGCCCTGACCGACAAGGACGCCAAGGACCTCCGCTTCGGGCTCGGGCTGCCCGCCGACATGATCGCCCTGTCCTTCGTCCGCTCGGCCGCCGACGTCGAGAAGGTCCGGGCGGTGATGGACGAGGCCGGGGTGCGCCTGCCCGTCCTGGCCAAGATCGAGAAGCCGCAGGCCGTCGACCAGCTCGAAGAGATCGTCGAGGCGTTCGACGGTCTGATGATCGCCCGGGGTGACCTGGGGGTGGAGCTGCCGTTGCAGGTCGTGCCACTGGTCCAGAAGCGTGGCGTGTCCTGGGCACGCGAACGCGCGAAGCCGGTGATCGTGGCCACCCAGGTGCTGGAATCGATGGTGCATGCGCCCCGGCCCACCCGGGCCGAGGCCAGCGACTGCGCCAACGCGGTCCTCGACGGCGCCGACGCGATCATGCTGTCGGCCGAGACCAGCGTCGGTGAATACCCGGTCGAAGCCGTGTCCACGATGGCCCGGATCATCGAGACGGCCGAAACGGACCTGGGCCGGCTCCCACCGCTGCGTACCCGTCCGCGTACCGTCGGTGGTGCGTTGGCGGAGGCCGCCGCCAACGTCGGCAATGTCATGGGCGCCCGCTACCTGGTGGCCTTCAGCCAGAGCGGGGACACCGCCCGCCGGCTCGCCCGCTACCGCAGCCCCATCCCGCTGCTGGCCTTCACCCCGGTGCCCGCCGTCCGCAGCCAGCTCGCGCTGCTGTGGGGCGTCGAGACCTTCCTGGTCCCGTACGCGCACAGCACCGACGAGATGGTGCGACAGGTCGACAGCGCGCTGCTGCAGCTGGAGCGCTGCAAGCCCGGCGAACTGGTGGTCGTCGTGGCCGGCACCCCCCCCGGCGTGGCCGGTATGACCAACACCATCCGAGTGCACCGGATCGGGGAGGAGGTCTGACCCCAAATTGTGGCTTCGCCACAATTTGGGGGCCCCTGACGTGGTT
>NZ_CEVIVD010000165.1:1228-2260 GCF_982290655.1 Protofrankia sp. CiP1_Cm_nod3 | reverse complement strand
GGCCGTCGTGGTGGGCTTGTCGATCTTTTGGTGGTGATGGGCAAGGGGTGCTGGCCGGGGGCCGCCGTGAGGGGTTCTGGCCCTTGTGCGGGCTGGCCGCCCGGCCCGCCACGTTCGAACGGGTCAGGCCGAGGTCGCGAACCCCTGCTCCCTGTCTCCCGGTAGGCGTCATCCGTGTCGATGAGTGTCGCCCATCGTTGACGGGCGCCGGCTGTAAGGAAGGAGGTGAATCCGGTGCTGCCCGTCGGTATGTCGGTTCGGTCACCGCGGCCTGCGGGGTTACGGGTGGATGTCGCGCTGGTGAGGATCGGATGTCGGCATGCTTTGCGGTATTTGCGGCACCGTTTTTCGTGTCGTCTGCCGTAATGGGCGTGTAGGCCGGACGCCGTGGCCGCTTTGGGACAACTGTGATCGGCCGTGGTTTTCCGGACCGGCTGTGTCACCGCTGTCGCGGACCGGCTGGAACGGTGTGCGGCAGCGGCGGGCCGTAGGGTCGTCCTCGATGAGGATTTCGGTGGAGCCGGAGGCCGGGTCCACGCACGGGTATCCGCGGGCCCCGCGTGCGTATGCGGCCAGTCAGGCGAACGTACAGTAATGCCGCTTACGATACGTCGTAAAACGACTACTGGAGCGGCGCGTGCTCCGGATTACGCTGGGCCTGACTCGGCCCTCGTGACCCGGGAGCGTGCGCAATGACCGATCAACCGCCACAGCGGCCTGGCCGAACCGACCAAGGCGCTGACAGCGTCAGATCCGGTCCGCCCGCGAGCCCGTCAGGCTCAGCGGGGTCATCGAGCCCGGCAGGGCCGTCCGCCGGGGAGGGCACGAACGCGGACGGAGGGAAAGCCGACAGCGGGATGAAGGACGTCGGACGTCCGTCGGATCCGTCCGAGCGGGCGCGTCCGCCCGCTCCTTCCATGGCGCACCCTTCCCCAGGCAGCGCCGCGGGCAGTGGCACAGGAAGTGGCGCCACGGCCGGGCCGGACACGCGGCAGGCATCCGGGCATCGTCCAGCGCAACCGCCACGCTTCA
>NZ_CEVIVD010000165.1:0-962 GCF_982290655.1 Protofrankia sp. CiP1_Cm_nod3 | reverse complement strand
GCGCTGGTGGCGCTGGTGGCGCTGGTGGCGCTGGTGGCGCGCGGCCGTCTGGGGAGCGGTCGTCGGCCCCGGCCGGCCGGTCAGCGCTGGACCGCGGCTCGGGCGTGGCACCGGGTGAGCGTCCGGTGGCCTCATCGCCGTCCGGGACGGCGGCCGGTCCCGCGGGGACGGCGGGCCGGGCGAGCGATCCGAGCGGTCGACATGCCGGGGCGCAGCCCTGGCAGGGGCCGGCCGTGCGGCCGGCAGCACGGCCCGCCGGCAACCGCCTCCTCGGTGGGACCGCCGCCGACGGGCAGCCTGTCGCCAGCTCTCGCGGGGCGGACGCGCCGAAACCCTCGGGAGCGCAGCCGTCACCGCCGCGTGAACCCGAGTCGGGGCGGGCGCAGCCAGCGCAGGGCGGCTCCCGTCCGGTCGAGCCGCCGCGTGCCTCACGGGCGCCAGCGGCCGGGGCACCGTCGGCCGCTCGGTCAGGCGATGCCCGTCCGGCCGATGCGCCGCGCGTCCCGCCCTCGCGGGCCGAGCCTTCCCGGGTGGAACGCCGTGTGTCACCGCCCGCGGAGCCCCGCCGGGTGGAGCTCCACCGGACGCAGCCGCCGCGTGCCCAGCCACTGAGCGCTCAGCCGCCGCGTCCCCGACCGGTTGTCGCGGGCCGTGCCCAGCCGGCCGGAGATCTGCCGGGTGGGGGCAGGCCGGGTGACGCCGGGTCACCTGCGACACCGCCGTCTCCGTCCGCTGGTTCCCCCGCCAGCCGGCCCGATCAGCGGACCACTGGCGGCGCTTCCGATCGGGCCGTTCCCGACCGGCCGGCTCCGCAACGCTCCGGGCCTGGGCGCTCCGAGCCCGAGAGATCCGGGCCTGAACGATCAGGGCCTGAGCGGGCAGGCCCGCGGCCGTCAGAGGGTTCGCCCGAGGCACGGCCGGCTGCCCGCTCCACGCCCGTCCGGTCGCAGCCACTGGGCGCC
>NZ_CEVIVD010000164.1:0-9701 GCF_982290655.1 Protofrankia sp. CiP1_Cm_nod3 | reverse complement strand
CCGCGCACGCGGATCCGCTGCCCGTCGGGGATCAGTCGGGTGGCGTCCACCACACCGACGACGGCCGGCAATCCGTACTCCCGGGCGATCACCGCGCCGTGCGTCATCAGTCCTCCGACCTCCGTCACCAGGCCTGCGATGGCGACAAAGAGGGGCGTCCAGCTGGGGTCCGTGTGGGCCGTGACGAGGATGTCACCCGGTTCGAGAACGGCCCGTGCCATGTCCAGGATGACGCGGGCCCGCCCTTCGACGGTCCCGGCGCAGACCGGTAGGCCGATCAGCGCGCCGGCCGGCACATCGTCGCGTCGGTACGCCCCGACGACGCCCTCGCCGTCGGACGTGAGCACCCGGGGCGGTGTGAGCGCCCGGTACGACCTGAACGCGTCCTTGCGCCGGCCGATGAGCTGGTCATCCACGCGGTTCGTGCGCACGACGTCGTGGAGCTCCTGGAACGTGAGGTAGAAGATGTCCTCCTTCTCGCGGAGTACGTGGGCCTGCGCGAGGCGCTCGGCTTCTTCCAACAAGGCCTGCTTGTACACGAAGTAGCGGCTGATCATCCCGTACTTCGGATACTCCCGGTACCCGATGAAGGTCCGGACCCGGTCGATCATCCGCTTCGTCTCTTCGGCTCTGCGCTCCCCGTCCGGCAGGCCCCGCAGGCGCTCCAGCAGATCCTGCTCCTTCTTCCAGGCCTCCTGCCGGCCTTGCTCGAAGCGTCGTCGGCTCTCGCCCCGCTCGAAGTTCCTGATGTTGCCGAGGATCATGGGGACGAGCGTGGAGGGGCGTTCGCTCCAACGCGGCCGCGTGATGTCGATCTCGCCGACGCAGCGCATGCCGTACCTGTCGAGCCAGGCCTCGATGGCGGCTCGCGCTTCGGTCCCGCCCGCGAGCCTGGGCAGCTCGTCCAGGAAACCCTCGTCCTCGACGTGCCGCAGGAACGCCACCACGTCCGGATGCGGGCGGATCACGTCCGCGACGTCGAGCAGCGCCAGCCCCATCTCCGACGTGACGTTGTGGGGCACGGACTGCGTGAGTGTGTCCGCCGCGTTCTTCTCGCCCAGCCACGCCTCCAGCCGCTCGTTGAGCCACCACGTGGCCTCTATCGCCGACATGAACACCTGATGGCTCCGCGGATCGAACAGGATCCGTCTCAGCTCCTGGAGGTCCGCCCGGATGAAGTCGAGCAGCGCCTCGCCGGACTTCGTCCGGATGTCGCGTTCCGAGGCGGCGATGGACGCCTCGCTGCGCCCGATCAGCTCGGTGACGATGGCCGGATCGGTCTCGATCGGGGCTGGCGCGCCGCCAAACAGTGGCCCGGGGGGACCCTCGTCAGGGAGCGGCCGGACGAAGCCGTCGCGCTCGAGGATGGTCCGCAGCGCGTCCCCGAGCAGCGGATCGGATCTCCCCAGGGCCTCCAGGAGGCCGGCCCGGCTCGCCGGCGAGGCCAGCCTCTGGGTGACGTCGACGAACAGGCGGCCGCCGGCCTCAGCCATCGGCGCGGGGGTCGTCATCTGCCAGAAGGAGAGCCCCAGGGGCTTCATGGGGTCGGTCATCATCTGCTGATGGCCGACGGAGACATAGACGTGGTTCTCCCGGTCGCCGGACTCGGGGATGGGGAACAGCGTGGTGATCGGCCGGCTCTGGACGATCTGGAAGCCGTCGTCGACCAGGCACCATTCGATGTCCTGCGGGCGGCCGAAGTACGCTTCGATCCGCCGGCCGAGCCGCGCGAGCCGCACGACCTGCGCATCCGTCAGCGCCGGCTGCTCCTGCCGCTCCGGGTCGATCGCCTGCTCCCGCGTCCCGCCCGCCGGCGAGGCGTGAACCGCACGCTGCTTGGCGGCGACCGTCCTGGCGACGACCTCGCCGTCGCGCACCTTGAAGACATCCGGGTTCACCAGGCCGGAGACCAGGGCCTCGCCGAGGCCGAAGCCGGCCTCCACGGAGGCGACCTTCCGGTTGGACGTGACGGGGTCGGCTGTGAACAGGATGCCGGCCGCCTGCGGGAAGACCATCCGCTGCACGACCACGGCCATGTGGACCGTACGGTGGTCGATGCCGTTGCGCTGGCGGTAGGTCACGGCCCGCTCGGTGAACAGCGAGGCCCAGCACCGGCTGACGTGCCAGAGGATCGCCGCCGGCCCCACGACGTTCAGGTACGTGTCCTGCTGGCCGGCGAAGGAGGCCGTCGGCAGGTCCTCCGCCGTCGCGCTGGATCGGACGGCGTAGGCGGCGTGCTCGCCGCACTGGGCGAGAGCGCCGGTGATCGCCGCCGCGAGATCGCCCGGGACGGCGATCCCTTCGATGGTCCGGCGGATCTCCGCGCTGAGCGTGCGGATCGCCTCCCGGTCGTCCGGGTTCAGGCGCGACAGCTGATCGAGCCGATCGTCGATCGAGGGCGCTTCCGCCATGATCCGCCGGAAGGCGTCCGTCGTCACGCAGAAGCCAGCCGGCACGCGGATGCCGTCGATCCGCGACAGCGCCCCCAGGTGCGCGCCCTTGCCGCCAACGACCGCGACCTGCGTCTCGTCAACCTCTTGAAGACCCAACACGTGCTGCTCGCTCACCGCGACACCTCCGAGGCAGTGGTATCCCGTTGCACTGCACCCGGTAGCCGTCGAGCCAGGCCCCGGTAGGAGTTGGTGGTCTCGAAGTCGATGGCGGTGTAGGGGAGCACGGTCACACCAGCGGCTGCTCATGGAGACGCCCAGCGAAGACGGGTGGGAAGTCCGGCACCGTCTGACTGTTCAACTCCTCGGGCATGATCCACGGTGACTGACCCGTCTTCGGCCGGACAGTACGTCGGCGCCGTTCCTCGTCCGTCTCAAGCCAGGTCGTCCACACGCAAGCTGCAAAGTTCGCGGTCGCCAGGGCACGTTTGCTCGGGGTGTCCTCAACAGGCGGGAAGCCGTCGACCTTCGGGCTGGTGGGGAACGCTGGCGAGACCAGGGTCTTGGACCGGGTGTGCTGCTTGTAGGCGTCGAGCGCCGCGAGGATCCGCTGCTGATGCCCCTCCGTCTCAGCAACCAGGGTCTCGAGAGCCGCTACGGTGAGCGGCTCGCCCTCGATCGGCAGCCCGTCCAGTAACGAGCCTTCCGTTACCAGGATGACACAGCAGCGCGTCAGTAATCGAACCTTCTCGAGCGCGAGGGGATCGCCGGCCTCGTCGATGGCGGCGGCATTGACATGCCGTGCCTGCAGCGACTCTGTCCTCCTGGTGATCCACACGGCGATGGTGCCGCTGCCTGGCTGCCGGTCGATGGTCGCGATCTCACGCACGAACGCCTCCCCCATGGTCCGATGCCGGCGAGGCTACCGATCTTTAGTATCGGAGGTCAAAACGTCCTATGCCGCTGCCGGTGGGCACGAGAAGCACATCGGGGCGTGCCGCTCGGCCACCGGAACTGGCAGCCACAGTGGCAGCCAGGCCCACGAACAGCAGCGGACTGGCAGAGCTCGACCAGCTGAGCGACGGTCCCGGTGACCGTCTCCACGCGTCCGCGCACGCATGGGCGAACGACACCGCCACCGAGATCGCCATCGAGGTGATCTGGTCGGAAGGCGACCGCGTGGAGGTGAAGACGCCCGTCGCAGAGCCCGGTCCGATCATCGCGATGAAGCTGCAAGCGGTGATGAACCGCTCTACGCGGAAACAGGGCACCGACCTGCTCGACGTCGTCCGGCTCACGCTCGACCACACGGCGCGCACGGCAGCGCTGGCCCAGCTCGGTGCTTGCGACTCGTCGACCGCCGCCGACATCGCCCTGCACGTCGATCTGTGGCTCGTCCACCGCCGTGATCAGGCCATCCGATGGATACACGGCGCGGGTGGCAGTGACCTCACGACCGACGACCTGGATCTCGTCGCAGAGCTTCTTCTCGATGCCTGCGGACGCACCTGACACGGCCCGAGCCGACGGGCCGAACTGGGACGGTGGTTATCTTCCCAGCCCGGGGATGTCCGCCGCGGGCCCGTCAGAAAGCGGCAGCGTGGGTCGGTCGGGCCACGGCGGGGCGGCGAGGTATTCCGCGATGCTCGGATGGCGGAACTGCCATACCCCGCCGGTGCGCAGCAGGATGCCGCGTTCGGTGGCGTCGTCGAGAAGGCCGAGGATGTCGCGGGGGAGGCCGTGGCGCCAGGCGAGCCAGTGCCGGGAGAGCAGGAACATGCCCCATGGGGTGGGCAGGCAGGCACTGATTTCGCAACAGATCACGGCGGCCAGAGCGATCAGCGGGTCGGTGGGTGGGTGCCCCCAGCCCGTGAGGTATGCCTCGCCGGCCGTGACGAGAATGCAGACACCGGTTACCAGCGGAGTGGTCAGGAACAGCGTGCACCGGCGGTGCCGGTGCAGCAGGGCCCGGGCAGGGTGGGTTCCGAGATCGATGACGGCTGCCCGCGCCTGCGCGCCTCGCCCCACGCGCCAGCCTGGTAGCGGCGGCGTCCCAAAAAGCAGCACGCTCGGCGTCTCCGGCGCTTTGGTGGTGAGCTGATGGAACGTCCTCGCCACGACAAGGCCTGCGACGGCGCCGAACCCGATCCCGATCGGGTAGCCCAGCACTGTGCCCAGCAGCACCCCGAAGGAGATGCCGAAGACGAGCCCGGACAGCGTGACGACTGGGCGCGGTACGGTACGGTGCAGGTGCCACCAGCTCAGACCTGGCAGGCGCCGATCGGACGCACGCTGGCGGGCCAGGAAGATCAGCGCACGGAGCTGCTGGTCGTTCTTGTCGGTTCTGGTGGGGCTGTCTGATCCGGGGTAGGCCACCTGCAAGCACCGCCAGGCCAGGTGGGTGCGCACGGCATCGGGGGACGGGAACCGCCCCGGATCGCGGAGTTCGGCGGGGCTCTCGGCCGGTCCGGCTGCTCGGTAGACGGTACGGGCCAGGTCCGCCGTCCGCGGATCCCGCAGGGCCCGGGCCACGGGTCCGTCGGGTGCGTCCACCAGCGTGTTCAGGATCGGCGCCCAGCGGTCCGGCGCGGTCTCGCCATTGCCGGCGATCAACGTCGGGTCGGCCTTGGCCGCGAGGTGGTCGGGAAGGCCGAACGCGCTGGTGGTCAAGGGGTTCACGCCATCAGCGCCCGCAGCCATACCACGCGTCCACCGGCGGTTCGACGTCCCCGCGCGACCCATACGTCGACAACAACACACGCATTCCGCGACTCCCGTTTCCGCAGCTTCTGGCCTCGGACGGCTATTCTGCGGCACGACCCGGGCCTTGCCGCAAGCTTTCCGGTGTGCTATATATTAAAAGTAGTGAGGAGTGGCTGTTTCCTTTTTGATTATCTCTCCTTTTTCCTTGTTTTTCTTTCACTTCATCGTTCTTTTTTGTCGTCCGCTGTGGGCGAACAAGCCCCTCGCGAAGCGGCGGCATGCCCGGCTGGCCCGTTTCGAGACCAGCCACCCGCGGCCAGCATCGAACCGATCTCCCGGACGCTCGCCGACGGTCCTTGGTGATCATGGGCGAGTGGAAGGCGGACCGCTGTCGATCGGCGACCGTCGGGAAGCCGGCCGCGCCGGCCGGCCACCGGCGGCCTCCTCCCGGGCGTTCGGCAATCTTGATTTCGAGGTCTCCATGTTCAAGGTTATTCTGGAACCTTGAACATGGAGGGTGGAAGTGGCTCGTCTACTGCGGCGGCACTGGGAAAGCGATCTTGATTCCGGGTTGTCGAGGCGTGACCGGTCGGGCTGCGACTACGACGCCTACCTGCCGGACCCCCTGGTCGGGCGGGAGTTCCGGCTGGACGCGGGGACGGCGGCCGACGTCGCCGACGCCGAGGTGGCCATCAGCCGGCTGGGCCGGGAGGCAACCGCCCTGCGGGGCTCCGAGGTGCTTGCGCGCATCCTGCTGCGGGCCGAGTCGGTCGGCTCGTCGCGTATCGAGGGGCTTGAGGTCGGCGGTCGCCGTCTGCTGCGGGCCGAGGCGGCGCGGGAGCTCGGGGAGAAGGCGACTGACGTCACCGCCGCCGAGGTGCTGGGCAACATCGACGCGATGGCGGGCGTGTCCGAACTGGTCGGTGTCGGCCAGCCCATCACGGTCGCCTCACTGCTGGAGGTTCACCGACGCCTGCTGGCCGGAAGCCGGTTGGCGGATTACGGCGGCACGATTCGGACCGTGCAGAACTGGATCGGCGGCAGCGGCTACAACCCCTGCTCGGCGGTGTTCGTACCACCACCGCCCGAGGTCGTGCCCGAGCTGTTGGCGGACCTTTGCGCGTTCTGCGACGACGACGGGCTGCCGGCGGTCGTCCAGGCCGCTGTGGCCCATGCGCAGTTCGAAACGATTCATCCCTTCATCGACGGTAACGGCCGGACCGGCCGGGCCCTGATCCATATGGTGCTGCGACGGCGTGGCCTCGCGGTCGACGTGTTCCCGCCCGTCTCCCTCATCCTGGCGACCTGGTCGCGCCAGTATCTGGCCGCGTTGTCCGCCACCCACTACGTCGGCTCCGCCGCATCCGAGGACGCACGGGTGGCCACCGATGCCTGGATCGCGCTGTTCGCGGCGGCGTGCGGTCGGGCATGCGCGGACGCGGCCGACTTCGAGCGGCGGATGGCGGTGCTTCAGGCCGGCTGGTTTCAGCGGGTCGGCCCGGTGCGGGCGGGCTCCGCGCTCGACCGCCTGCTGCGTGTGCTGCCAGCGGCACCTGTGCTCACCGTCCGCTCCGCCGCGGCACTGAGCGGGCGCAGCGTGCAGGCGGCGAACGAGGCGGTGGGCCGACTCGTCGAGGCGGATGTGCTCCGGCAGGTCACCGTCGGCCGGCGCAACCGGGCGTTCGAGGCGGCCGACGCGATCGAGGCGTTCACCCTGCTGGAGCGACGCCTCGCGAGCCCGGACGGGAACACGCTGGTCAGCCCGCCGACGCGGCGGGTACCACGGCAGCCCTGACAGCACCGACCAGAACCCGAGTACGGTGAAAGGGAATCCCGGGTTCTCAGCCGCACAGCGTTATCGTTAAATAACGTAGCGGAACGTTACCGGAAAGGCTCGCTCCCTCGCCAGCCGAGGTCTGACTGACAGCCGTTCGGCGACGCTCCAGGCCGCACGCCCCGAAGATGTTGGTCGAAGCCACCGCTGGACACGACGAGGTCCTCGCGTTCACCTACGCTTCAGCCGGGGAACGGCCCCACGATCGCGGTCACCAGACGGACCGGAGCCTCCGGAACCGCCAGGTGTACGGAACATCCGTCCGATTCGGTAGATGATGTTCCGGTCGGCGTGGTCATCGGGCATTGTCCCTGGCCAGGGTCCGTGTGGCGACCGGGTGGACGGTGATTTCAGGGCCGGGAACCAAGGAGCTCAGCGTGACGGCAGATCCGTCGGCTTCGGAGGCGATGCGTTTCCCTGCGGCTGAACTGGCGCAGCGCTTCGACCAGGACGTGTGGTGTGCGACCCGAAGGTGCAGCGTGCGGGATGCCGGTTGGGTGTCGGTGCTCGTCCGGGTCGCTCAGCGCTGTGATTCTTCGGGACGCGCGGACACGGGCGTCCTGCCCCATTCCCGGATCATGCTCGTGACCCGTGGAAGCGTGGCCGTGCAACGACGCGACGGAGTAGCCCGGCGATCCGCCCAGCTCGCGCCGGGGAAGGCGTGGATCGTCCCAGTCGGAGTGCCGCTGAGCTATGAGTGGACGCATGCGGGGAGCGGCATGCGCGAGCTCGTTGTCATGGTTCTCCCGGCAGACGATCTCGCGCGTACCGCCGGCCTGCTGAGTCATCGACGGTCCTCGCCGGTCACCTTGGCGGAGCCGGTGTTGATCGAGGACCACGTCGTGCGCAGCGTCCTGACCGAGCTCACTCACGCGATGGCTGCGGGAGTCGACGAGCTGTACGCGGAGACCTCGGCGGCCTTCCTGCTCGCCCATGTGCTCAGCCGCTACGGGACTGGATCGCCGGGCCCCGTCAGCGTCGGGAGGGAGGACGTCCGTGTCCGGACGGCGATCGAGTTCATGCGGGACAACCTTCACCTGCCCCTGTCACTCGCCGACATGGCAGGCAGCGCCGGGCTGAGCCCGTACCACTTCCTGCGCGTCTTTCAGGCCTCGACGGGATTGCCGCCACGCCGGTTTCTCACCCGGATGAGGATCGACGTGGCGCGGCGTCGTCTCGAGGACAGCGACCTGTCCGTCACCGACATCGCGCAGCAGTGCGGGTTCAGCAGCGCCAGCCAGTTCTCGACCGCGTTCCGCCGCGAGATCGGTATGGCACCTCGGGCGTTCCGCCGCAGCCGCGCCATGTAGGGAAGGTGACCGACTACAACTGACTCTGACTGACCGTGACCGTGACCGAGGCGCGAGCGCCGCAATAAGGAACACCTTTTCAGCAAGCGGGCGAATGCGCTCCGGATGCGTGGGCCCTACGCTCGAGGCGTGGTCACCACGAGGCTCGGCGCACGCGGATGCCGGAGATCGCACCCGGCTGAGGGCTCCGTGCCCGCGTAGCGCGCCGTGCCGGTTCCGGGCCGGAAGGCGCGACGGACGTCAGGGCGCGATGGACGTCGCACCGACGATGCGAAGGAGAACGACGTGAGCATGCTCTATCTCGCCCAGGCCCAGCAGCAACAGCAGCTCGAATGGCTCGACGGCGGAACTCTCACGATGGTGCTCGACGGCGCGGCGACCGACGGCCAACTGATGATGGGCAGGTTCGACGTCAGCGAGGGCGAGGCGCCGCCTTATCACAAGCACACCCTCGAAGACGAGGTGTTCATGCTGATCAAGGGCACCGCACTGGTCTGGTACGACGACCGCGAGTACGAGCTGACCGGCGGCGGCGTGGTCTTCCTCCCCAAGGGCAAACCGCACGCCTACCGGATCACGTCCAGGAAGGCCGACCTGTTGATGATCAACACACCGGCCGGCATTGAGGGCATGTTCCGCTACGCCGGCCGCGACAGGTCCACCCCGCGACCCGACGGCTTCCAGATCTCACCCGAACGGATGGCCGAAGCGGCTGAGCAGTTCGGCAACATCGTCATCGGACCGCCCCGCTGACGCGGACCGTCCACACCGACCGCGAGGATCTCGTTCCCGGAACAGCCGCGGACGACTATCCGCACGACCCCGGTGGTCGCTCCGACCTCGATCGATCCCTCCGCCGAAGGAGAGCAACGACGAAGATCCTCGCGACCGGGGCTACCGGCACGTTCGCCGGGCTGGTCGTGCCCGCTCTCGTGAGCCATGGCATCGACGTACGCGCGGTCGTGCATGACCCTGAGGTGCCTATCGAGCAGCCAACGTAATGTCCTCGGCCAGCTCCTGTTGCCAGGCCGCCAGCATGATCGGTATCCCCGATGACAGCCACGAGACCCGCACGGGGTGCTCGATCGTTCGTAGGATGGTGATCACAGCATCGCCCTGCATCCCGACCCGTACGAGACCGACGTCGGCCGGCTACTCATGGACGAGATCCTCCCCAAGCGAGTATGGCGCTGATGGCCGGACGGGATCCTGTCGAGGTCACCGTCGAGATCGACGGGCAGGAGACCGCCGCCGGAACGTTGTGGCTTCACGACCGCGGCGGACAGAGCGCCACGTTCCGATACGCCGACGCCTACCTGACCAGCCCGGCCGGATACGACCTCGACCCGGCGCTGGCCAGGGCCGCCGGCGTCTTCCACACGCCGCCGGGGTCAGCCATCTTCAACGCGTTCGCCGACAGCGCCCCCGACCGATGGGGTGAGAACCTCATGAGGCGTGAGGAGC
>NZ_CEVIVD010000163.1:2273-10106 GCF_982290655.1 Protofrankia sp. CiP1_Cm_nod3 | reverse complement strand
TCCCTGACGCCTCCGAAGTGTCGGGAACCATGAGATCGAGGGTGAAAGTGGTCGCTGTAGCAGCCACTTTCACCCTCGATCTCATGAACGCAGGCATGTTCGAGCGGACGCTCACCGGCCAGCCGCGGGTCTTCGAGTGTCAGCCGTGCCGTGGTGTGTGGGGGTGGTGGAAGATCAGGGCAGCCGGCACAACGGTTGTCCGGTCAGGTCGGCGATCAGCTCGAAGTCCTGGTCGCGGTGCAGGACCGTAAGCCCGGCGGCTTCCGCCGTCGCCGCGATCAGCAGATCGGGAACGCCTGGGGCCCGGTGGCGGCCGGCCGTGGCCAGCAGGCCCTGGACCTCGTAGGCGCGCCGGGTCACGGTGGCCGGCGTGTCCCAGTGGATGACCATGCGCGCGAGAGGCAGGGTGCCGAGAAGCTGGGCGTGTTCAGCGCCGTTACGGGCGGAATATCCCACCTCGAGCAGCGTGACCGCGCACACGTGCACCAGACCTTGATCGACTCGCTGTGACCAGACGGGCTCATCGGGATGGGTCGGTATGCGGACCATCGCCGACTTGTCGATGAGCCAGCCACCTGTCACGGCCGGACCTGTCACGACCGGACCTGTCACGACCGGACCTGTCAAGACCAGGCTCCGCGCATCACGTCCTCGTCGGTGAGGTCCGAGATCAGCCCGCCCAGCCGCGCCCAGTCCGTCCGGGCAAGCGGGGGACGCGCGTCGCGGGATGCCCGCTCGGCTTCGGCGGCAAGCGTGCGGCGCAGGTACTCGACACGCGAAATGCCGGCCCGGGCGGCGGCGGCATCAAGCTCGGCAAGAACCGTGTCGGGTACGTCGCGCACCAGGATGTCGGCCACCAGTGTCACCTCGCAGGTCTGATATCAGATTCTTCGCTCATGATAGCATGATCGATTACGTGAGATGATCATTGAAGGTCCCGTCCCGGCCGGCCGGCGGGGCCAGACGCGGGCCATTGCCGCTGGTGCTCGAATGGCGCGGCGGTGCGATTTCCTGCCCCGTAATGCGGTTCGATCCGTCCGCCAGCCTTCAGGCTTGTCCGTGGCGCCAGCCGGGTCTGGCGTGGGCGTCGTCGCCACTCAGCCAGCAATGCATGCAATGCCAGCATTGGATTGCTGGAAGGGGCGATCAGGTGGGCCGGACCTGGAAGCCGACCTCCCATGCGTCCTCGGGCTCCTCCTCGATCCGGGCTTTCCACGTGTAACGGCGACCGGGAGTCAGAGGAAACGGCGTCATATTGATCGCGAGGGGTGCCGTAAGGGGGGAGCCCTTTGCCGCGCCGGCCGTTCTCCCTACTTCCACCCGGGCTTCCACCTTGATCGGCTGCGGTCCGACCGGCCTGGCAGGACGACGGGAGAGCCATCCTCCTCGTGAAGCTCAAGATGGAGGGTAAGCGGCCTGTTGCCATGATCCCATGGGACCTCGATCAGCATGCCGATCGCAGCAGGGAAGGGGCCGGGGCCTGCAACATTCCAGCCACCGCCGAGGATGTAGAGCTTCCCTTCCGACACCTGGGCGGCATCGCACAGGATCATGGTGACTTTCATGCGACAGCGGCTCCTGGCGCCGGGGAGCGAAGCGTGACGGGGCCGCGCAGAATACGGACAAATGACGTAGATGCCGCCGTCGTGCCGGCGTCGGCAGAGAGCAGGACACGGTCAGAGCCCTTCACATGCGACTCGCTCAGCACGGTGGGGGTGGGAAACCGGTTTCCACGAGATGAGTCAGAGGTTTCGCCAGGTGGCGTAGCCGCGTGCCGTCGCCGCTCGGTTGTGGGCCGCATGGGTGCCTGCCTGCCGGGCGCGGACGGTCCACAGCCCGGCCACGTGGCAGGCGAAGGCGGTCAGGGCATCGTCGGATACGCCGGCCCAGCAGGTCAGCCCGGCCGCCCACCGCTCGGCCCGCTCCGGTGAATGCCCGGCGCCGACGAGGCGGATGATCAGGAACGCGGCGTCCACCCATCCGGCGCCCTGGGCCGGCCAGCCCCAGTCGACCACCCGGATCCGATCGTCCGCGATCATGAACTGGTGGGCGTGAAGGTCCGTGTGGATCAGCCTGTCCCCCGCGACAGCTTCGCTGACGGCGCTCGCGTGGCGGGCCGCCGCCGCGATATCCCAGCCGGGGAACGTGTCCGCTGGCAGCGCCTTCAGTTCCGCCCACGCCTTCCCGTTGCGCCATCGCTCGGAAAGCGGACGTAGATTATCGCCGGGCCGGCGGGCGATGCTGTCGACGACGGCACCGACGCGGGGCAGGTCGGGGGAACCGGGCGCGAGGTTCGCCGGCCGGCCGACGATGTGCTCGAAGCCGACCAGCAGCCAGCCGTCGAGTTGGCAGGCGAACCGTGTACTGGGCGCGATACCGGCGGCCAGGTGCCCGTAGGTGTGTTCGTTGCGCAGCCAGCGCGCCCGGCGGCCCTCGCCATGGACGGCCTTGACGAACAGCCGCTCGTCGTCCGTGTCGACGACGGCGGCGAGGTCGCAGCCGTCCCCCTCATCTACCGCGCTGGTGGAGGTGATGGGTCCGGTGTGCGCCTCGACCGCGTCGCGGACCTGTGTGGGCAGGTCGTTCCATTTCATCGGAAAGATCGGCTCCGTCTACCTGAGGATGCGGCCGTCCTTGTTCTCGTCGCCATCCCTGCCGCTTGCCGAGCACTCGTCAGGGTCGCACCTGGCGCTCGTCAACCACAGCTCATGGTCGACGACGTATCCAGCTTGCTCGATGAAGGTGATCGTAGAGGCGTGCCTGGTTGGAGCGGTTGTGAGGTTGGGCGGCGTGTCGTCCGGCACGTGGTGGATGAAGTGGCCGGCGATCTGCCGGCAGAACAGCGAGTACTCCTTGGTGTGCAACAGGAAGGTGTGCCAACCCATGTCCACGGTGTGGCTGGGCCTGTGCGGCGTCTCGAGGTCCGTGCCGCACGCGGCGAGGAAGGCGAGAGACTGGTCGATGACTCGCTCCGCGTACTCGCGGTCGACAAGATGATCGGCCGCGAGCCGGGCGGACAGCCGGTTGAACAGCTTCGGCGCGACAAGGTCGCGGCCTCTGCGGGTGACGACCGTCGTTGGCGTGGACATGCTGCTCTCCTCTACCTATCGCTGTGGTAGGCGCAGACTCCCGGCGACTTGGTCGGCGGGGATGCCGCCGAAGGCGGGCGCCGAAGAGAAGCCTGTCAGTACAACTCTGCTTACTGAACGGACGTAGCGGCGTATTCTGCTGGCGCGCGGCGTCATGTCTGGGACGCTGTGGGTGAGTATCCAGCGGCAGGGGTGGTCAGACCGGTGACGGAAACAGGCCTCGGGGATCGACTTGCGCAGGTGCGCCGACGGCGGGGACTGACCCAGGAGGAACTGGCGGAACGGTCCGGAGTTTCGGTCGCTGTGATCAATAAACTGGAACAGGGACAACGGGATAGCGTCCGGGTCGCGACTCTGCACGCACTCGCGCGTGGACTGGATATCCGGACGGCTGAGCTGTTCGAGGGAGCCGCTTACATGGACGACACGGAGGAACACGGGAGAGCGGCGCTGCTGCCCCTACGCCGGGTTCTGGAGCCGAGTCCGGCAGAGCGGCTGGACCCGGCAGCGCCTGTTTCGGCGGTGACGCTGCGCGCGATGGTCGAAGACGCGGCGCGGCTCTATAACGACTCGCGGCTGAACGAGGCCGTCACCGAGCTTCCCGCTGTACTGACCGCGGCTCGTGCGGCCGCGGCGGAGGACGACGAGAGCGACGGCATGGAGGCCAACCGGCTCCTTGCATCCGCGTACATCATCGCCGGCTCCGTGCTGATCCAGCTTCGGTACGAAGACCTCGCCTACGGCGCCCTCCGACAGGCGGGAGAGACAGCGGAGATGGTCGGCGACGACGTCATCCGGGGATCAACCGCCTCATACCTCGCGTGGATCTTTCTGCGACAGGGTCGATTCGCGGATGCGGAGAACACAGCCGTTCAGATGGCAGAGGAGATCGAACCCTCATTGACGAGGAGCACTCCCGCGCACATCTCGGTGTGGGGACGGCTGCTGGTCAGAGCTTCGGCTTGCGCGGCGCGCAACAACCGGCCGGAGCGTGCGCGTGATCTACTGAACCTGGCCCGGTCAGCCGCCGTACGCGTGGAACGGGACCGGCTCGACTACGGCGAGTACTTTGCATCCTTCGGCCCGACAACCGTAGCCACGATGGAGGTGGAGATGGCGATGACCATTGGCGACGCGGCACGCGCGCTGGCGCTGGCGCTGGCACGCAATGTGCCGCCCACCACGCACATTCCGCAGTCGACTTGGTCCCGTCACCTGCTTGCCGTGGCCGAAGCGCAGACAGCGGTGCGGGAGTACAACGCGGCCATCCAAACTGTCGGCCAGCTTCAGGGGACGGCCCCTGAGTGGCTGCGTAACCAGCGGCTTGCACACCAGATAGTTCGCGATCTTCTTGACGCGGCGACCGTCCGGCGCGCCCGAAAGGTCGGCCTTGCAGGGCTTGCGGCGTCTATGGGCGTGCGACCGTAGTTACAGACGCCACCGACGAACCGGACAGTGGAGATGGCCTGGGTACACCGCTGGGTACATGACGATCACTTCGGGGTCGGGTCAGTGACGAAGGCCCAGGTCAGGAGGGAGCCGGCGAGGGGATTCGAACCCCTAACCGCTCGATTACAAGTCGAGTGCGCTGCCAGTTGCGCCACGCCGGCCGGTCCGAGGACGCTTCCTAGCGTAGGGCATCGGGGGAGGATCACGCGCCTCGGGGCCGAGTGATCGTTGGGACGCCGGTCGCGTCACCGTTCTGCCGCCTGCTGTTGACCGTACCGGCGCCGCTGCCGGGGGTTGAGGCTGCCGAGGGCTGACAAGGTGCCGGCCGGGGATGCGCCGGCCTGTGGGTGACCACGCGTCCCCGGTCGTGAGGGGTGAGGGCTGCTGCGTCGGGAGCGCGTCCCGGGATGGTTGGTCAGGAGTAGACCGTGAGCATCGGGCCCGGTTGCGGGGTGTTGTCCGTCCCGAGTTCGATGTCTGCCGCGCCGTTGTCCTGCCAGAATGCGACGGCGCCTCGTACGTCCTGGTTTTCTATCAGGTCGGTCAGGCGTTCGTAGCGGGCGAGCGACTGCCGGATGAGCTGCTGCCCGGCCGCCTCGGGAATTTTCCGCAGGACGGCTTCGTGCTCCTTTCGGAGAAGGGCCGAGACGAGTTCCGCCATCAGGATCAGAGTTCTGTTGTGGGATGACCGCACGACCAGGATGCGGAATTCGGCGGACGGCCGGGAGAAATCGAGAATGCTGCGTGAGCGGGCGGCGGCCAGCAGGCAGTCGCGCATGCCCCGCAGGTCCGATCCGCTCCGGTGGGCCGCCGCCAGCGCCACCGCGCCCGGTTCCATCACCGCCCGTGCCTCGAGCAGGTCCCGGACGGAGGTGCCCTGCATCTGCAGCCGCAGGCCGGCCTGCCGGGCGAGCACCCGGGTGTCCGGCTCCTGGACGAGTGGCCCCAGGTGGGAGCCGCGCCGAAGGACGATCAGGGACTCGGACTCGAGGATGCGCAGCGCCTCGCGCATTGTCGGCCTCGCGACACCGTACACGTCCATCAGCTCGCTCTCCGGCGGGAGATGCTCGCCGGGCCTGACCTCGCCGCGTGCCATCCTGCCCCGGAGGTCGTCGGCGACCAGCTCGGAGAACTTGCTGAACCTCGGCCCGCGTTCCGGCCCGAACATATTGACAGCCCTTGTCGTCCTGGCGGTTCTCGTCGTCCTGACAGCCATTGTCGCCCGCCTCCTCGCTGAAGCGTGAGAAGCCATGCTAACCGCGGAAGAGTGTCATGATCCGGCGCGGCCGGATTCTTGTGAGGCCGCCCACGCCGTGTGAATCCACCCACACCGGTGTTCGCTGGCCATTGTTTTGGGTTTCCGGTAGGTTGGCGAGCTGACCGGGCGCCGCGCCGTCACCGCTGGCTGACACATCGCCGTATCCACGCTGCCACCACGGATGACGGTTTATGTACCACTGCCGGTTGGGGGTGGGTAGGGAGTATTAGAGTGCTGACGCCGCCATTTCCGCGCCGCTGACGTGACGGCCCGGGATATCCGGGCCCACGGGCTGGTGTATCCGTCCGGTGGTGGCCGGTGTATCCGCCCGGGGGTACCGACGGTGTGCGAGAGGATGCGAGAGGAGAGGCCACGAAATGGAGTGGGACGAACCGTCGCCCGCTGTCGCCGCGTCCCGCCTCGGGCATTCGATCAAGCGGGCCGAGCAGGCGCTCATCCGGGAGAAGACCCGGGCGCTGCGTGACGTCGGCCTGTCCGTCCCGCAGTACACGGTACTGCTCACCCTTGCCGGCTCGCCGGGGCTTTCCGGCGCCCAGCTCGCCCGCCGATGTATGGTCACGCCCCAGTCGATGGCGAGCCTGCTGCTCACGCTCGAGGCGAAGGAGCTGATCGTGCGTGAGCGGTCGGACGTCCACGCCAAGGTCTTCCAGTGCCGGCTGACCCCCGCCGGCCGGACGCTGCTGGACCGGGCGGACGCCGTCGCCCTCGCGGTCGAACAGCGCCTCACCGCGGTCTTCACCCCCGCCGAGTCGGAGGAGTTCCGCTCCCTGCTCGAACGGACCGTCGCCATCCTCGACGACGAGACCGGACGCTCCGCCCCGGCCGTGTTGCCCGCATCTGCCGGGCTGCCCGCATCTGCCGTGTCGTCCGCACCCGCCTCGACAGCGCACTGGTCACAGGTGGTCGGCCAGTAGCACGGTAGGCCGGCGGCACCGGCCGGCTTCGGGCCAGGGGACGCGCGGGAGGCGGCTCAGAGCGGGAGGCGGCTCAGAGAAGGTGCGCCGCCGCCGCGTCCAGCCGGCGGCGGCGGGCTATCTCGGCCAGCGCCACGCCCGCGGCGACCCCGGCGTTGAGCGACTCGACATCCCCGGCCATCGGGATCCGCACGGTCAGGTCGCAGTGCTCCCCGACCAGCCGCGACAGGCCGCGGCCCTCCGAGCCGACGACCAGCACGAGCGGGTCGGAGGCCATCTCCAGGTCGTCCAGGCTGACCTCGCCGTCCGCGGCGAGCCCCACCACGAACAGGCCGGCCTGCGCCCAGCCGGTCAGCGCGCGCACCAGGTTCGTCGCCCGCGCCACCGGCAGCCGGGCCGCGGTGCCGGCCGACGTCTTCCAGGCCGCCGCCGTGACGCCGGCCGCCCGCCGTTCGGGCACCACGACCCCGTGCGCGCCGAACGCCGCCGCCGACCGGACGACCGCCCCGAGGTTACGCGGGTCGGTCACGCCGTCCAGAGCCACCAGCAGCCCGGGCGGTGCTTCCTGGGCGCGGGCGAGCAGGTCGTCGGGATGGGCGTAACGGAACGGCGGCACCGACAGCGCCAGCCCCTGGTGCGGCGCGGAACCGCACAGCCGGTCCAGCTCGCCGCGCGCGACGTCCGCGACGGCCACCCCGGCGGGTGGGGCCAGCCGGCGGGCCTCGTCGAGGCGTTCGTCGTACTCGGTACCGGCGGCCACGTAGAGGACGGACGCGGGGACGCCCGCCCGCAGCGCCTCGACCACCGCGTTACGGCCGACCACCAGCTCCTCGGGCTCGTCGCGGTCCCCGCGGCCGGCGGAGCGCCCGCCGCGGGCCGGGCCGGCCCAGGCGGATCCAGCCGGGCGGCCCTGCCGTGGCGCACGGGGGCCGCCGCGGGCTGCGGCGTCACCGGCCCGGTCATCACGGGCCCCGGCCCCGGCCCCGGCGCGGGCCGGGCCGGGCCGGGCGGATCCAGCCGGGCGGCCCTGCCGTGGCGCACGGGGGCCGCCGCGGGCTGCGGCGTCACCGGCCCGGTCATCACGGGCCCCGGCCCCGGCCCC
>NZ_CEVIVD010000163.1:0-1898 GCF_982290655.1 Protofrankia sp. CiP1_Cm_nod3 | reverse complement strand
GGCCGCGCGGCCGGTTGTCACGGCCTCGGTCGTCACGGCGGGTGCTCTTGTCGGCGGTATGCGCCGCTCCGGGTCGCCGCTCCTCGCCGGCCGCGGCGGCGGCGGCCCGACGCTGGGCCGGGTGACCGGGACGCATCTCCGCCGGCGGGGTTGCGCCTCGTCCCTCGAGGGCCTTCCGCCGCTGACCCCCGCTACCGAGCGACGCACCCTTGCGGTGCGAGCCGGATTTGGCCGCGCGGCCGCCCTGGCCGCCGCGGGCCACACCACTGCCGCCGCGCCTGGACTGGCCGGCCATCAGAGGGCTCCACCGGCGCGGGGGCCACGGGCATCGGAGAACCAGGCATCGGAGAACATCGTCATACGGTATACGGACGCCGGGGCGCCCCGGCGGCGCAACCCACCCGTACCCGTCCCGCCGCGCTTACCTGGAGGCGGAACTCCGCCGGGCCGGGCGGCGTAACCACCACCGGTCACCATGGCCGTCCCGGGTCATCTCGCCGGCCGAGGCCGGGCCTGCTCCGCCGTGCCAGGCCCTGCCTCGGCCGGTGCGTTCCGGCGTTCCGGCGTTCCGGCGTTCCGCCGTTCCGCCTCGCCTTCCTTCCGTTCTTCCGTCCGTCCTTTCGGCCCTTTGATTTCTCTCGATTCCCCGGGGCCGCGGGTTTCAGCGTCGCGCGGCCCGGAAGCGCACCGGGAGATCCGCCAGGCCTCGGATGAGGATGTTCGGCTTGTACGCCGGCTCGTCGGTGCGGAGCTCGGCGGTACCGACCCGGTCCGCCCACGCGGCCAGGAAGATCTCCATCTCCAGCAGAGCGAGCGGCGCGCCCAGGCAGTAGTGGTGGCCGAGGCTGAAGGACAGGTGGCGGGAGACCGGCTGGTCGCCGTGGAAGCGGGTGACGTCGAGCCGGTCCGGGTCGTCGTAGGCGGCCGGGTCACGGTTCGCGCAGGCGATCAGGGCGACCACGCCCTCACCGGGGGCGAAGGCCCGGCCGCCGACCACCAGCTCCCGCTTGGCGGCCCGGGTGTTCATGTGGATGGGCGAGTCGTAGCGGAGCAGCTCGTCGACGGCCCGGGGGATCAGCTCCGGCCGCCGGCGCAGCAGCTCGAGCTGGTCGGGGTGGCGCAGCAGGGCGAGGGCGCCGTTGCCGACCAGGTTCACGGTCGTCTCGTGGCCGGCGATGATGAGGGTGATGCAGGTGCCGAGCAGCTCGTCGGCGGTGAGCCGGTCGCCCTGGTCCTCCACCGCGGCCAGGGAGCTGATCAGGTCGTCCCCGGGGTGCCGGCGCCGTTCGTCGACGAGCTGGCGGAAGTAGCCGGCGAACTCCGGCAGCGCCGCGTTGCGGGCGGCGAGCGCTTCGGGAGTCATGTGGAGGTCCGGGTCGAACGCGCGGGAGAGCGCCTGCGACCACTGCTGCACCAGCGGGTGGTCCTCGGCGGGCACCCCCAGGATCTCGCAGATCATGGTGAGCGGCAGCGGGTAGGCGATCGTCTCGATGAAGTCGAACTCGCCGGCGTCGAGCGCGGCGTCGATCAGTTCGTCGACGAGTTCCTCGATGCGTGGCCGCAGGCCGGCCACCCGGCGCGCCGTGAAGCCCTTGGTGACCAGGCCGCGCAGCCGGGTGTGGTCGGGCGGCTCCATCCACAGGAAGGTGTCCGGGAAGGCCGCCGCCGGGATGGTCGGGTGCAGCTGCTCCGCCTCCTTGTCGTGCCCCCAGTCCGCGCTCTGCAGGATCTTGACGCAGTCGGTGTAGCGGGTCGCCACGTGCAGCCCGAAGTCCGACATGTGCAGGGGGCCGGCGTCGCGTAGCCGGTCGTAGCGGGAGTACGGGTCGGCCCGGTTCGCCGGGTCGAACAGCTCGTCCAGCAGGGGCGCCGGGGCGGGGCCGGCGCCCCTGCTGGAC
>NZ_CEVIVD010000162.1:8304-10672 GCF_982290655.1 Protofrankia sp. CiP1_Cm_nod3 | reverse complement strand
CATAGCCTCGTCCGTCGAATCCACCATGCGAGCCCAACACGGCGTTCTCTACGAGAGAGTCGTCCCCACCGGAACCAGCCGGGCAGGGAACGGGCATGGCGACAGGTGACCACCCCGTTTCCAGCTCCCAACCCGCCCTGATCACAAGATGACAGGCATCCCCTGCCCCATCTCATGCTGACAGGTAGGGGAGGCCGCGCGGACGGCAGCAGAACACCAGGAACATGGTGTGGTTCTTCGTCTCGAGTACGGCGGCTTATACCAGCCGAACGGGGGAGGCGCAGAGGAGCCGGCGCCCGATCAAGGAGCCGGCGAAGGCTACAGGCTCGGCTCTGTCAGGCACGGCCCGGGCGTACTGGGTCGCCGGCTTGTAGGACTCCCCCCTGACGATCATCGCACGGTGAACGAGTCCGCGCGGCGCACCTGGCCCCCTTCCGTGGTCAGCCATCAGCCGGGGTGGCATGGTGACTGCCACGCCTCCGCCACGTGGCATCGTGGCGTATCAGCCGGTTCGTTAGAGTCACGGCACACGGCGAAATCGGGGGCTGTCGTGGCTGTTCGCCTTCTCCCCTGGCCGGACTGGCGGACGGCAGACGTCCGCGGCTCGTGGCGTCGGCGCTGGGAGGGTGGTCTGTGGCCGGGCTTGATGAGGCGAAGGTCGCGGGGATGAACGGCGCGCAGCGGCGGGCGGCGCAAGACGCCCTCCTGGCCGCATATCCGGACCGGGGGCGGCTCGAGAGGCTGCTCGACAGACTCGACAGGCCCCTGGCGCACTACGCCACCGAGTCCGTCACGTTACCGGACGCCGTGTTCAAGATATTCGAAGGGGCGAAGGCCGAGGGCTGGCTGCCGCGGCTACTGGCCGAGGCCACCGCGGTGAATCCCGGCAACCCCAGCTGGCCGACGTGATCAGCCAGTACCGGCCCGCCAGCCCCGGCCCCGACGACGGGGAGACGCCCGCCGGCGGCTCGTCCACCGGCGGGCCCGGCGGGTCGAGTGCCCGCCCGCCGGCCGCCCTATCACTGGACCGGCTGGTGATCAGCACGTTGGCCGACGAGTTCCCCGATCCCCCGGAGGCACGCAGGCTGGTCGACCAGGCAGGGCTTCCGCCCAGGCGCCAGCCCGGGTGGAACATCGCCAACGCGGAGCAGTTCTGGTGGGAGACTCACCGCCTGTTCGTCGGCGGCGCGGTCATCGACGGGTGGGCGAACGTCCTGCGCGAGGCCTACCATGCTCGCCCGGCGAACAGCGTGCTCGCCGCCGCCGCGCAGGCTGCCGGCGTGGCCGGCCCCTCACCCGCGGAAGGCAGCCCGCCCTCCAGCCCCTTTCCGGGCGGGCTCAGCACGGCATCCCCCGTCGAACCACCATCGGCACACATCGACGAGGACCCGCCCGTGGAGGGAACTGCGCCGTCGCGCTCTCCGCTAAACCGCCGACGCCTGTTGACCGGTGCCGGAGTCCTGACGCTGGTGCCCGCCCTGTTGGTGTTCGCCGTTGTCCATCTGACGGGCGGTTCCAGCCCGACGATCGCCGTGGTCGCGGGAACGGGCGCGCAGGGATTCTCCGGTGACCGTGGGCCGGCCATTGAAGCCCAGCTCCAGGACCCGCAGGACGTGGCGGTCGCCAGCGACGGCACCCTCTACCTCGCGGACCGCGGCAACCAGCGGATCCGCAGGATCGACCCCGACGGGACGATCACCATCGTGGCGGGTAACGGCACCCCCGGCTTCTCGGGCGACGGCGGACCGGCCATTGATGCCCAGTTCAATGAGCCCACCGGGCTGGCGGTCACCGACAACGGCACCCTCTACGTCGCAGACCGGAACAACCACCGGATCCGCAAGATCACCCCCGACAGAACGATCACCACCGTCGCGGGTAACGGTGTCACCAAAGACAACGGCGACGGCGGGTTCTCCGGTGACCGCGGACCCGCCACCCAAGCCCAGCTCTTCTCTCCGGGCGACGTCGCGGTCGCCAAAGATGGCACGTTCTACATCGCCGATACACGGAACCACCGGATCCGCAAGGTCACCCCCGACGGAACGATCACCACCATCGCGGGTAACAAGGGTCGCGGCTTCTCGGGTGACCGCGGGCCTGCCTTCGAGGCCCAGCTCAATGAACCGATCGGGCTGGCGATCGTCGGCGACACCCTGTACATCGCCGAGTGGGGCAACCACCGGATACGCCGCATCGCCCCCGACCGGACGATCACTACCGTGGCGGGTAATGGCGCCACCGAGACCGACGGCGGCGGCGGGTTCTCCGGCGATGGCGGGCCCGCCACCCGAGCCCAGCTCAACCGCCCGGTATGGGTTGCGGTCGACACCAGCGGCACCCTCTACATCTCCGACCAGTACAACCA
>NZ_CEVIVD010000162.1:6307-7975 GCF_982290655.1 Protofrankia sp. CiP1_Cm_nod3 | reverse complement strand
TCCCCTGCCCTGTCGGGGCTCCATTCGGCTGTCTCGGTAGGCTGCCGGCTACGGCGAAGGTGACCCAAGGCGGTGGAGGTGACCGAGGTGGAGCTGGACGAGGTGGAGCTGGATGCGCTGGTCGAGCAGGCCGTCGTCGACGCCTACGGCGAGGACGAACAGCTCACGGCCTTCCACGCTGTGATCGAGGACAACCTCGCCGTTCCCTTCCAGACCACCGTCCTGGGCGTGGACGTGACCGTCACGAAGATCGACCTGCGGTCCGACAGCGGCATCGTCGCGGTCTGCACCCGGGGGAAGCACCGCCAGGTGATCGGTATCCTGGACCTGCCGCTGCCCACCCCACCCCCGGGCGGGGCCGAATGGGTCGAGGCCTACCGGCACTGGGCATCCTGACGGTGACGCGACGATGAGCACATACCAGTACTACGAGTTCCTGGCCGTCGACCGGCCGTTGACCGCACAGCAGCAGGCCGAGGTCCGCACTCTGTCCACCCGGGCCCGGATCACCGCCACCAGCTTCACCAACGAGTACCACTGGGGCGATTTTCACGGCGATCCACGCATCATGATGGAGCGCTACTACGATGCCCACCTCTACCTCGCCAACTGGGGCACCCATCGGATCATGATCCGGCTGCCCCGCACCCTCCTCGACCTCAAGACCGTCCAGCGGTACACCGTCGAGCCTCACCTGACGGCCTGGACCGCCGGGGACCATCTCATCCTCGATCTGACCAGCGAGGACGACAGCGGGGACTGGGTGGAGGGCGCCGAGGACTCCCTGTCGGCCATCGTCGGTGCCCGCGCCGAGCTCGCCGCCGGGGACCCGCGGGCTCTCTACCTGGCCTGGCTCGCCGGCTACGGGACGTGGGAACGTGACGAGGACGTCTTCGGCGACGACGAGGAGGACACCCTCGAGCCACCGGTGCCCGCCGGGCTGGGTTCCCTCACCGCGCCGCAGCGGGCCCTGGCGGATTTCCTCCGCCTCGACGCCGACCTGCTCACCAGCGCGGCCCAGGCAAGCCCGCCCCTGGCAGCGGCCAGGGACGACCCCCGCGCACTCGCCGGATGGATCCGGGATCTCCCCGCCGGTGACAAGGAGAGCTTCCTGCTCCAGGTCGCGCACGGGGACGGCGCCCGGGTCCAGCTGGAGCTGCTGCGACGTTTCCGCGGTACGCCCGACAGCGGCGGGAACGGCCGTCCCCGCCGCACGGTCGCGCAACTGCTGGACACCGCCGCGGAGATCCGGCAGGAACGCCGGCGCCAGGAGCAGGCCGCCCGCGCCGAGGGGGAGGCCCGCCGCGCGCGGGAACGCGCGCTGGCCCGGGAGAAGCGGCTGGACGCGCTGGCCGGTGACCAGGAAACGGCCTGGGCGCGTGTCGACGCGCTGATCGACGGCCGCCGGCCGAGCGACTACGACGCGGCCGTCGAGATCCTCGAGGACCTCCGTGCTGTTGCCGCACGCGCCGGCCACAGCACGGAGTTCACACAGCGGTTCGCCCTCCTGCGCCAGCGGCATGCCCGCAAGCCCAGCCTTGTCGCACGTTTCGACCGCGCCGGCCTCGCTGACACCTCCACCGGCCAGTGATCCGCAGCCCGGGTAGCCGCCACGGATCCGCTGACAGGCTCATGCCGGTGACAGGCTCATGCCGGCTCATCACCGCA
>NZ_CEVIVD010000162.1:0-5738 GCF_982290655.1 Protofrankia sp. CiP1_Cm_nod3 | reverse complement strand
TAGCGGGCCACGAGCGCCTCGAGCACCTCGGCGATCCGCTCACCGGCCGGATCGAGGACAGCCTGGCCGGCCGGGGCATCAGCGGGGCTCCGGGCCACCGCCCCGGCAGTGGCGTCAACAAAAGGTCACCGTACGGCGTCGCGGACGCGGTCGACGATCGACGCGATCGGGCCGACGGTCCACTGCGCGACGGGTGACCCCGTGGTGGACGGGTGCGGGTGCGTGGGAGCGATCTTCTCCGCGGTGCGCAGCCGGCGGCCCATGCCTTCCAGCTGCTCCTCGCTACGGGCCGCGTGGACGCGCGGGAACTCCTCGCTCTCCTCGTGCTCGGCGTGGCGGGAGACGGCCCGCTCGAACTCGGCCAGCTTCCGGTCGAACTCGCCGCTGTGCACGTCCATCTTCTCCAGCGCCTTGAGCACCTGCGTGGACTCGCCCTCCTCCCGGTCGCGGGCCTCGGCGACCGCCCGGTCGACATCCCTGGTCACCGGCCGCAGAACCAGCTCCTCCGCTGTCTCGTGCACCGCGAGCAGCGCCCGCAGCTCGTCGAACGCCTGCTTCTTGTGCCCGCCCGCCGTGCTGCGCACCTCGGCGAACAGGTCGCGGATACGGGCGTGCTGGTTGAGCAGGACGCCCACCACGTCATCATCAGGCAGCTGGGCCGCACGGGCCCGCTCGACGTCGGCTTCGCTCATCGTCATGAGGTCCTCCTTGGCGTGCCGCCCCTCCTCGAAGGGCAGGTCGGGTTCGATGGGCATGCCCGCCTGCCCACCGCCAAACCCCGACCCGCGCCGGCCGCTCGGCGCGGGTCGGGATCTGGCGGCGATCGGCCGAGCCATCGGCGGGTCCGTCCCGGGCCGTCCTCGCCCTGTGCCGTCTTCGCCCTGTGCCGTCCCGCGGCCGGATGTGTTTCGGGCCCGGCGGCCAGGGGAGAGCGGAACTGGAGCGGAAGTCGTCGCGTAACTGCCGGTAACTCGTCGCTGCCGCCGTCGACCGACGGCGCGATCCCGGGCCGGCCCGGTCCCACACCCCGGACCCGGGCGGCGGGGAAGTCGGGGCGCAAGCGGGGTAAACAGCCCGGCGCGGACGGTATCTCGCTGGCGTGGAACGACGACGCGGTGAGGGTGGCGTGCCGGCCGGCCGGCCGGCTGGTGCGGCTGCGGGGCTGACCTCGCCGGCGCCGCCGGCGTGCGGGTCGTGCGGTCCCACCAGGTCGTGGATGTGCCGCTGGTGACCGCCACGACGACGCAGTACGACCTGGTCGCGGTCCGCTGCGGCTGCGGGCGGGAGCACGCGCCGACCCAGCCGGCCGGGGTGCCCCGGGCGCCGGTGTCCTACGGGCCGAACCTGCGGGCGCTTGTCGTCTATCTGCTCGTTTTCCAGCACCTGCCGGTCGAGCGCGCGGGGCAGCTCGTCGAGGCCGTGACCGGCGCGGCCCCGTCGCCCGGGTTCGTGCACGGGATGATCGCCCGCGGTGCGGCCGCCGTCGCCGGCACGGTCGAGGACATCAAGGAGAGCATCAAGGACGTGAATGTTTACCCCTGGTGTCGGGGAGCGCAGGCTGGCCGGTCTGCCGGATCCGACCAGCCCGGCGATCCGCTCCGCGCCCGTGAGTGAGTAAACCCTGCGGACGGCCCGCTGTGGAAATCTTTGACGGAATGCAAACAGGGACCCGGCCATTTCTAACGCCACGCTGGCGTTGCCCGGCTGGCGCGGCGGTCGTACATGGCCACGGCTGATGGCTACGACCGGCGCCGCGGCGGGTCCCGACGGGCCCGATCGGATCGCTCCGTGCGCGCTTGCCGTGTATGCCGGTACAGAGTTGATGCTGGGGCGGCATGCGCACACATGAGGTGGCCGAGCGGGCAGCGGTGAAGAGCCAGGCGTTGCGGTACTTGGCTGGACTTGCTGCACGCCGACGGCATCGAGGGAGCGGGGAAGGACATCGCTGATGAGGTTGACGATTCTGCCCGTCCCGGGCTGCCCGAACGTCGCGACGCGGCTGGCAACCTGGCCGGGTCACCGTCGCTGGCCCAGCTCCGCCACGTGCTTGATCCGCCGGCCGTGCTCGACCGCGACGGACCCTGACCTTCGTCGGGTTGCCAACCCGCATCACCGTCGCCGGTGCGGTGACGGTCGTGGCGATGCGGCAGTACCGCATAGACCTTGACCGGCACCGCAACGAGGCGATCTACGGCAGGCGCCGGCCCAACCAGCGCAACGGCCGGCCGATGACCGGATGCTGATGCCACCGCCGCCGCATGACCAGACGCCGGGCGGCCCGCAGCCCGTCACGCAGCCGGGAGGCGGGTGAGGGGCGCAGCTCGTCCTCACGGCCCCGGGCCTGCTGATGCAGGAAATGCGCGCATGACAGGCAGACCCCGACCTCGGGATGGCTCCCGAGCCGGACCAGGTCAGACTCCTGGTAGGTACCACCGCAGCACCAACAGGTGAGCGGCTCGGCGGCGTCTGACTCGGTAGCGGTCGTGGCTGTCGTCATGAGAGCCCTTCCTTTCATCCGATCAGGTCGCCGAGCAGATCCTCGCTGAGCCGGTCCACGTCGATTCCCTGCCCGGTCAGCAGCAGCCGAACTGGATGGGCCATGCCGACACGCAGGCCCAGGCGCGCGGCATCGCGGCGCCCCCGGCGGCCCAGCCCGGAGCCGAGCCGGTCGCGCGCGACGCGCAGCACACCATAGAGCAGGTGCTCGGGGCGGATCTCGGCCTCGCCGCGCCGGCCGGCGGTGGTGCAGGCGATGACCTGCGCCCGCCTGATCAGATACGGCGGCCCGCACAGCGGGTTGTGCTGGGCTCGTCCGCACCACCAGAGGCGCCGACGCACCCGCCGCGCGGCGTCGTGCACCGCCGATGTTCTACAAAGGTCCTGACACCTGCATGATGCCGGGGCTCGCTACTGCCTGTGTTCAGGTGGCAGGCTTCGGGCTGCTCCAAGCGTGACATGCGGGAGAGTCCGACCTCCGATTGTGGGAATGTAGCCTGTCGATTGTCGGCGCTGTGAACCAGCCGGCAGGGCGAGACACCCTGCCGCTGATCGCAAGCTGATTGCATGTAAATTTCGAGTATGCAGACAGCCCGTGTCCGCGTGGCGCGGCGCACGGCAGGCTTCCTCCGACCGGCCCGCGCATCGCGCTCACACATACAGGGATGGCGTCCCGAGCTGCCGCCCGGTCGTATGTTGCAGGTCCCCGGCCGCGGGGAGGTTTTCGTGCGGCAGACCCGGGCCGACCGGGACGGTGTACTGCCGGTGTTGCTGCTGCACGGGTGGACCTGGTCGCTGGACGTCAATTTCTTCGGGTTGATGCCACCGCTGTCCCAGCGGCATCCGATTGTCGGCCTGGACCAGCGTGGCCACGGACGCGGACTGCCGATCGCCGGGGAGTTCTCCATCGCCGACTGCGCCGAAGACGTCATAGCGGTGCTCGACGTCCTGAATATCGACCGTGTGATCGTATGCGGATTCTCCCTCGGCGGCTTGGTGGGAACGCATATGGCGTTGGCTCATCCGCAGCGGGTCGCGGGCCTGGTCCTGGCAGCTTGCGCGCTGAACTACCGGCAGAACCGCCGCGACCGCCTGTTGTGGACCGCTCTTGCGACGGCAGCCCCGCTGGCTCGCCTCAACCGGGGAAACTCGCTGCCCGCGCGCTACTTCGGAGCCAATCGGCGCAGCGGGACTGATGTGGTCAACCGATGGCCGTGGCTGCACGCCGAACTAACCCGTACCCCACTGGCCGCCGTCCTGGCCATGGGCCGTGCCGTGCAACGCCACGATCTGCGCGGACGTGTTCAACCGCTCCGAAACGTGCCGTCAGTCGTGCTGCTGACCGACAACGACACGCTGTGCCGCCCCGCCTTGCAACGGCAACTGGCCGACCAGCTCGGGGCACATGTCATCCCGGTAGCAGCCGATCATGATTTTCCGGTGGTCCATCCCGACCTGTTCGCCACTGCCATGCTGGACGCAGTTGCCAGGGTGAACGCCCGCGTGAGCGGGGCGTAGCGCTGCTCGGTCGCGCTCATTTCCGCGCCGTGCCTTCCCCAGGGCCTCGGCATGATGACTGATCCACAACTAGTAGGGCTTTGTTAGGTGACCAAAGGTGCGTGAATCCCTCGGCCCCGTGTCGGACCGGATCTGGGCGGCCGAATGACCTTCCTTCCGTTGGGCCTACCTGACCGCGTCGGCCAGAAGGTCGACCTGGCCGGGTTCCGGGTTGCACGGGAACAGCACCAACTCGTCGCACCCCGCCTCGGCGAAGGCGGCGACAGCGTCGCGGACCGCCCTGCCGTCGGTCAGCGCACCCGCCACCACCTGTTCGGCGTACGCTCCGGCGAACGCGTAGTAGTGCCGGAGGTAGCTCTCAGCATGTACGCGTGCCTGCGGCCCCAGGGAGAAGTAACCGAGTGCCGCCAGCCGTGGCCGATCCTTGCGGCCGCGGGCTTCCCACGCAGCCTTCGCCTGCGCAGCGGCCGGCCCGAACGCCTCCGGCGGCGCCCCACCCGCGATCCATCCGTCCGCGTGCTCGGCGGCCCGCTGGAAGGACCTCGGTGACTGGCCTCCGATCAGCAACCCGGGACGAGCCGGTGGAGTGGGCCCGATCGCCCCCGCGTCGCCGCGCGGCTCACCGGACCAGATTTCAAGCGTGTCCACCAGCATCTTTTCGAATCGTCGCCCCCGGCCATTAAAAGGAACGCCGCCGGCCTGGTAGTCGTCCTCCCGACCGCCCAGGCCGAGGCCCAGCACCAACCGGTTGCCGGAAAGATGCTGGATACTTGCGGCCTGCTTGGCGAACAACGCCGCATTGACCCGGTACGGAAGAATCGCGATGGCGGTCAGGAGCTTGATCCGCTCAGTCACCGCCGCTGCGGCCGCAAGCGTGATCAGAGGCTCGTCATTGAGGTAGACGAGACGGTCGATGACGCCGAGTGACAAGAATACGGAGCGGTCCGCCCGTTTGGCCCACTCGAGGATCTGGCTGCCTTCGACGCCGGGAATGGTGGAGGGCAACCCGATCGAGACGTCCATTTCCCGTACTCCCACTCTGGCGATTTCGGGTACTTTCCGGCATCGGGCATTTTGTGCGCGACCGGGCAACCATCCGTCATCCACAATATCCGTGGAGACGCTGGCGCCAGCGTAGCTGGCGGTGACCGCATGCACAACCGGTCGCCAGGTTCAACACAGCAAGCAGCAAAAGAGGGACTGGTGGTGTCCATTCACGGGTGTGACCTGTGTTGATGTTGTTTCAGGCGGCGGCTGGGACTGGTAGCCAGGGTTTGCCGGTCAGGGCGGTGCGGATGGCGTCGAGGGCACGCAGGCCGTGGTCGCGGGCGGAGACCAGGTAGGAGCGCACGCGGCAGTAGGCGGCCAGGGTCGCCTGGGTATGCCAGTATCCCGACGGGCACGTGATCATCTTCAAGTCCGACCCACACGACCTGGTTGGGTATGTCATAAAGTTCCCGGCTGTGTCCGGATCGGCGGAGGATGGCTACCGGCCGCGGGCCGGGCCCGGACCCGGACCCGGACCCGGACTGAAGGTCCTGCCCGGCGCGGCGACGGCGTTGCGGCTGTCGGGTGCTGAGGCGCTGCCCCGGCCTGCTGCGCCGCGTGCCGCTGAACGCCCCTCAGGGAGGGCGTCTAGCGGCGCATGTCGCGCAGCGCGGTGAGGACCTCGTCGGGTCCGACGCGCCACCGGTAGTCGCTGGAGACCGCGGCGAAACGGACGG
>NZ_CEVIVD010000161.1:0-9784 GCF_982290655.1 Protofrankia sp. CiP1_Cm_nod3 | reverse complement strand
CGGCTCGGGAGAACCCGGCCCGGGCGGTGCTCTCCGCCCTGTGTCACGGGGACGATCCCGGGGTGGAGGCGGTGTTCCCGGTGCTGCTGGACGCGCTGCGCTTCCTGGGCCCGAAAAAATCGATCTTGTACTATGACGTTGTGCTGGCTGGGCTGCCGGAGGCGGCCCGGGTCCGTTGGGAGGCTTTTGTGTCCACCACTGCCGGCTACGAGTACCGCAGCGAACTGTTCCGTACCCTTGCCGCCGAGGCCGAAGCCCGCGGCAGGGCCGAGGGGCAGATCCATGGGGAGGCCCAAGGGGAGGCCCGTGGGGAGGCCCGTGGGGAGGCCCGTGGGGAAGGGCGGGCGGTGCTGACCGTGCTCGACGCGCGCGGCGTGTCAGTGCCCGAGGCGGTCCGTGAGCGGATCATAGCCTGCGCCGACCTGGCCCAGCTGGATGTCTGGCTACGCTGCGTGGGCACCGCGACCACCATCGACGACGTCATCCACGACTAGCGATCTTCGGCTGCCGTCGGTACGAAGGTGCGACCGGCGCAGCGCGGGGCTGGTCTGGGAGCCGGCTTCGGGAAAGCCGGTTACCGGGGGCCGGGGAGCTTCCGGCCGGTTCTCCTGGGAGCGGGCCGCGGGCATGGCCGCGGTGGCCGACGCGACGTGCGGTTCGCAGGTCTCCCGGCCGTAGGTCTCCCCGCGCGGCCTGCGGAAGGCGGCTATCCGGTGGAGTGCCGCGAGGAGGCTGCCGACATCAGGCTGTCCGGTTGCTGCCGGCGTGCTCGACATGGCGGCACCGGTCCGACGCGTGTGACACACGGTGGTCCTCTGTTCCGGGTTTTGTCTGGTCATGTTTTCGTTGTCCCGAACGGGAGGCCACTTTTTTCGTAATAACGGTCCTGAGTTCTGTAAATTCGGTTCCGGATAGCGGGCCGGCAGGAGTGCGCGGTGCTTCCGGCCCGCGGCCGGGGCCACCGGAGAGGGCCGCGCGATGTTCGCCGTACGCGGCGATAATCCGGCCGGCCGCCAAAGAGGGGCGCGAGCCGCCGCGCAGTCCTGTCACCCGGTATTGACTACCCAGCGCAACGGGCAATAACACAATTCAATCTTGCTGGGGCCCTGACCCGGCGTGTAAGAATAGAGACCGTACGGACAAGTGGGGGAGGCTGCTCAGGTCCGGTTCACGGAAAACTCAGCGTGCCCGGCCGAAGTCGGTCCCGGGCGTTTCGGTGCCCCGAAGCAGCATGAGGTCCAGGGGAGAATGATCCAAACCAGCAGAAACCAGCTGGTGACGTTGTTCCGTGCGGGGAGCGGAGCAACTGCGCCAGTGGCTTCCACCGGTCCCAGGTGCCGTCCGGCCAACCGGGCAGGACGATGTTCCATCCCCGCAGCCCGTTCCCGCAGCTGACGGTGAATCGGCGTTCCACCATGGTGTGAGCCGCTCCGGCCCGCCGGCCGGAGCCAGGGTAGACACCATTGCCGGCCAGTCATCCCTCGCAATTTCTTTGTGACTGTTAACCGGTTGCTTTTCGCATATTCACCGATTCCAGGCATGCCTTCGACCAGGTCGGTCACGTCGCCTTTTCCACCTGTCCGAGCAAGCCTGATTCAGCGCGGAGGAAACCATGCCCGCCCCTCTCGCCGTGCCCGGGGGCAACGCCCCGCCCAGCGCGGCGGCGGAACTGCTCGACCTGCTTTCCAGCGCACTTACCAGCCTGGTCGGGCTCGCGTTCGGGCTTTATCTGGCCGTCGGGCTGCTGGCCGTTCTGGCGGCCCTCCTGCTACGGGCCCGCCGCGGCCCGCGGCAGTTGCGTACCGGCGCCGCCGGTACCAGGCCGGAGACGGCCGGATGAGCGTGTTCGACATCGACACCGATGGTGTCGACGGCGGGCTCGGGCGGCTGTTCGCCGCCGGAATGATCGTGTTCGGGCTGCTCTACCTGGCCACCATGTTGCTGCTCGCCGCCGTCCACCGGCCGCGGCGGACCGGTGCCGCCCCCGAGGATCTCTTCTTCGTCTTCGTGCTGCCCTGTCTCAACGAGGAAGCGGTCATCGGGGCGAGCCTGGACCGGCTGCTGACCACCGACGCGGCGAACCGGCGGGTGCTCGTCGTCGACGACGGCTCGGACGACCGGACCTCGCGGATCGTCCAGGAGGCCAGCGACGCCCGGGTGTGGCTGCTGCGCCGGGATCCGCCGGACGCCCGGCAGGGCAAGGGGGCCGCGCTGAACGTGGCCGTCGCCCACCTCGCAGCCCACCCCGAGATCAGCGCCCGCGACCCGGACAAGGTGATCATCGTCGTGGTGGACGCGGACGGCCGGCTGGACCCGCACGCGGTCGAGACGGTGGCCCCTTGCTTCACCGACGCCCGCACCGGCGCGGTGCAGATCGGCGTCCGGATCAACAACCGGCGGGACAGCCTGCTCGCCCGGCTCCAGGACATGGAGTTCGTGATCTACACCAGCGTGTTCCAGCGCGGCCGCGGCTGGCTGGACAACGTCGGTCTCGGCGGCAACGGCCAGTTCGTCCGGCTCTCCGCGCTGCGTTCGCTCGGCGAGCGGCCATGGTCGCACAGCCTCACCGAGGATCTCGATCTCGGCGTCCGGCTGCTGCTGGCCGGCTGGCGTAACGAGTTCTGCCCGCGGGCGGACGTCCACCAGCAGGGTGTGATCCGGCCGGTCCGGCTGCTGCGGCAGCGGGCCCGCTGGTTCCAGGGGCATCTGCAGTCCTGGACGCTGCTCCCGCGGGTGGCCCGGCATGCCCGCCCGCGCGCGCTGGCGGACATGCTGTTCCACCTGACCTGCCCGCTGCTGATCCTGCTGGCGTCGCTGCTGACCCTCGCCTTCGCCCTGGGCACGGCGGGGGTGCTGACGGCCTGGCTCACCGGCGGGCCGGCGCCCGAGCCCGCGCACTTCCTCGGTACCTATCTGCTGATCGGTATACCGATCCTGGTCTGTGCGCTGATCTACCGCTCGCGGGAGCGGCTGACCGGCTTCGGGCTGGTCCGCCTGATCGGCTACGCCCACGTCTACATGCTGTACGCGCTGGTCTGGTTCGTTGCGGGCTGGTGGGCGGTCGGGCGGGTGGCCGGCCACCGGACGAACTGGCACAAGACGGCTCGCAGCCCGGAGGCGGTGACGGGGGCCGGGCCGGCGACAGCCCCGGAGGTCCTGATACCGGCTGCCGCGGCCCAGGACGGCCCGGTGCGGTGAACGGCGCGCGCGGGGAGCCGGCCCCCGAGGAGAATCCGTCCCGGGCGGGGCCGGACATCGGCCTGTCCGGCAGCGGCCCGTCCGGCAGCGGCCTGGTGCGGCAACGGCAACGGCAACGGCACCGGCTGACCGCGTTGGCGTTCGCCGGTGTCACCGTGCTCACCGGCCTGTTGGTGTTCACCCTGCGCGGTTCGGAGCACGCGTCCGCGCAGTGGCGGGACGGCACCCGGCACGGCCGCTGGCTGGCGGTCTTCGACGGGTACGGCCGCACCACCGGGCGCGCGACGGCCGGTGACGGGAACGACGAACTGGTCGTCACCCTCGCGCCCCGGGCCGCTGCCGGCTCGGACAGCACCCATGCCGGGCTGGTCGTCAGCACGGAGCACTACCAGGGGGTGCGGTTCAGCACGCGGATCCGGACCCTGCGCCAGCTACGCCAGCCGGAGCCCCGGCCGTGGGAGGTCGGCTGGATTCTCTGGCACTACACCGATCCAGCCCATTTCTACGCCTTCGTCCTCAAACCGAACGGATGGGAACTCAGCAAACAGGACCCGGCCTATCCGGGCGGGCAGCGATTCCTGGCGAGCGGGCCCGCGCCGCGGGGGCGTCTCGGCGACTGGCACAGGATCGAGGTGGCTCACTTCGGCAACATTGTGCAGGTGTCGGTGGACGGGGCGTCAACGGTACGTTTTCAGGACACCGAACACCCTTATCTTTCCGGTGCTGTCGGCCTGTACAGCGAGGACGCCGTTGTGGAGTTCCGCGGGATGCGGGCCCAATCCCTCCTCCGGGCCGCCGGGCCGATTCCCTGAACTGTTAACACAATTTTTCGACTTCTTTTCGAGTGCGACCGATCCCAATGCGAAGTCATTGCGACGTCCAAAATACTGGGACATAGCCGTGTCCGGATCACCGTTTGTCCGGTAATCCCTACCGTCGTTCATCCAGTCACATGGAAGGTCATGCATGACCAGACAGCAGGAAGTCCGCACGGTGCTGCTCGTCTATGGCACCAGGCCGGAGGCCATCAAGATGGCGCCGCTGGTACAGGAGCTGGCACGCACGTACACGGTGCGGCCGGTCATCGCGGTCACCGGTCAGCATCGGTTGATGCTGGACCAGGTCAACCAGCTGTTCGACATCAAACCGGACTTCGATCTGGAGATCCTCCAGCAGCGCCAGTCGCTGGCCGGGATCACCACCCGCTCCCTCAACGGCCTGGAAGCGGTGATCACCGAGGTGCGGCCGGACGCCGTCGTGGTGCAGGGTGACACGACGACGGCGTTCACCGGCGCGCTCGCCGCCTTCTACCTCGGGGTGCCCGTCGTCCACCTGGAGGCGGGGCTGCGTACCGTCAACCCGCTGCTGCCCTTCCCGGAGGAGATCAACCGCCGGCTCACCTCGCAGCTGGCCGTCCTGCACCTGGCGCCGACTCCGGCGAGCCGGGCGAACCTCCTGGCGGAGGGCATCCGGCCGGAATCCGTCTTCGTCACCGGCAACACCGTGATCGACGCGCTGTTGCACGTCGCCGCGGCACCGCCCCCGCCGGACGAGCTGCTCGCCGAGATGCGGGCGCGCACCGACGGCGGCCGGTACCCGTTGCTGCTGGTCACCGCGCATCGGCGGGAGTCCTGGGGGGAGCCGCTGCGCAGGGTCGGCGGAGCGCTGGCCCGGCTCGCGGCGCAGCGGCCCGAGCTGCAGATCATCCTGCCCGCCCACCGCAATCCGGTAGTACGCGAGGCGCTGCTGCCGGCGGTCGGCGGGCTGCCCAACATCCGCGTCGTCGATCCCGTCGACTATGCGGTGTTCGCCCATCTGATGGCCATGGCGACGGTCGTCCTGACCGACAGCGGCGGCGTCCAGGAGGAGGCGCCGAGCCTCGGCCGGCCGGTGCTGGTCATGCGGGACAACACCGAGCGGCCCGAAGGCGTCCAGGCCGGCACCGCCGCGCTGGTCGGGACCGACCCGGACCGGATCGTCGACGCGGTCGCCGAACTGCTCGACGACCCCACCCGCTACGCGGCGATGGCGAACGCGGTGAACCCCTACGGGGACGGGCAGGCAGCCCGGCGCGCCGTCGCCGCGATCGAGCACTACTTCAACGGCGCGCCCGCGCCGGCCGACTTCGTGCCCGGCCTGGACGGCACCGCCCTCAACGGCACCGCCCTCAACGGCACCGCCCTCAACGGCACCGCCCTCAACGGCACCGCCATCCCCGCTCAGCCACTCGTCATCCGGCACCCCGAACCGGCGATCGTGCCCGCCACCGTCCCGGCCGGGAACCCACGAGAGGAGAACCGGACATGAACCTGCACTGGATGCGGCCGCGGCGCCCGGAGGGAGGCGCGGGGCCGCACAGCCCGCAGGGCGGTCACAGCCATCCGGCCGGCCGCCGGGCACGCCGCCGGGTGTTCGCGGTGGCGACGGCCGGGCTGCTCGCCGCCGCCCTCGGCGCGGGCGTTGGCACCGCCAGCGCGGCCGCCCCGGCGGAACCGTCCGCGCGGCCCGCCCCCGCCACTCCCGGCACGGCACAGGTACCGGGTGGAGACGGGCTGAACGCCTTACTACCGGCCCCGCCGCCCCCGCCGGGCACGACACCGCCGCGGCGCGCGCCGCGGCCCACCAAGCCCACGACCGGGCCGCGGACCCCCGCGCCCGACCTCTCCAGGAGCGCCAGCGGCGGCGCCACGGCCCTGAGCGGCGGCGCCACGGTGCTGAGCGGCGGCGCCACGGTGCTGAGCGGCGGCGCCACGGGCACCCTCGTCCTCTACGACACGACCGGCCCATGGGGCTGGCTGGGCGAGCAGTACGCCATCCAGACGGCCAACCTGGTCTCCCGGTTCGGCACCTGGACCGCGCACCCGGTCAGCAGCTACACCGCGGGCGAGCAGAACTCCTACGCGGCCGTGATCTACATCGGCTCGACCTACGACGAGCAGGTGCCGACGGCGTTCCTCACCGACGTGCTGGCGAAGACCCGGCCGGTGATCTGGATCTACGACAACATCTGGCAGCTCACCGCGCAGGACCCGAACTTCACCACGAACTACGGGTGGAACTGGTCAGCCTTCGACACCTCGTCGGTCGGTAAGGTCAGCTACAAGGGGACCGACCTGACCCGCTATGCGGCGAACGGCTCCGGCATCCTGAACTACTCCACGGTGAACCCGGCCGTCGCGACCGTGGTGGCCGAGGCGGTACGCGCCGACGGCAGCCGCTTCCCGTGGGCGGTCCGGTCGAACAACCTCACCTACATCGGTGAGATCCCGTACTCCTACGCCGACGCGACCGACCGCTACCTCGTCCTGGCCGACCTGCTCTTCGACCTGCTCGCGCCGCAGACCACGCAGCGGCACCGGGCACTGGTCCGGATCGAGGACGTCGGCCCGGACGCCGACCCGGACGAGCTGCGGGACATCGCCGACTACCTCCACAATGAGAACATCCCGTTCTCGATCGCCGTCTACCCGCGGTACGTCGACGCGAACGGCACCTACAACAACGGCGTCCCGCAGGACTACACACTGGCGTCCCGGCCGGATGTGGTCAGCGCGCTGCAGTACGCCGTCCAGCGCGGCGGGTCGCTCATCGTCCACGGCTGGACGCACCAGTACTCGAATGTGGCGAACCCGTATTCGGGGGCGAGCGCGGACGACTTCGAGTTCTTCCGGGCGCACATCGACGCGCAGAACAACGTCATCTATGACGGGCCGGTTCCCGGCGACAGCCAGTCCTGGGCCGCCGGCCGGCTGAACAACGCCAAGGCCGGGTTCACCGCCGCCGGGTTCACGGCGCCGAACGTGTTCGAGTTCCCGCACTACGCCGGGTCGGCGGCGGACTACAAGGCGGCGGCGCAGAAGTTCCCGCGGCGCTACGACCGGGGTCTGTACTTCCGCAACCAGCTGGCCGGCGGGGCGATCGACTCCACGAAGTACGCCGGGCAGTTCTTCCCGTATCCGGTGACCGACGTCTACGGCTCGTTCGTGATCCCGGAGAACATCGGCAACATCGAGCCGGAGCCGTTCAACAACCATCCGGCCCGGCTGCCCGCCGACCTGATCGGGGCGGCGCAGAAGAACCTGGTCATCCGGGACGGGTTCGCCAGCTTCTTCTACCACCCGTATCTGGGCCTGGGCTACCTGGAGGACGTCGTCGAAGGCGTGCGCGGCCTCGGCTACACCTTCGTCTCGGCCAACAGCCTCTGAAAACTCTGAAAATCCGCTCCGAACACCTTCCTGAGGATTCCAGCAACCTATTCCGCAACGTCCGCCGAAAAAGCCGATGAAAGACCGCTGAAAAACCGGTGAGCCGGTGGGCGGCCATTCCTGGCCGGGCGGATCCCGTTAGCGGGATCCGCCCGTACCGGTCGACACGGGCCGGCCGGGCGCTGGCCGGCCGGTCCTGGCCGCGGTCAGCCTGTGCCGCGGCCGGTGACGGTGAGCCGGGCGCCGACGCCGGTCAGGTAGCGCGGGCTGGTCCCGCTGAAGTCCGGCCTGTCCTCCTCGCCGATGTAGAGGTCGACGTGGCCGGGGCCGCCGAGCCCGGGGGTGAACTCGTCGCGGACCTCCCACCTCCCCCGGCGCAGCGCGGCGCAGGCGTCCGGGTCGATCCCGGAGCCGTCCTCCTCCCGGCCGCAGTCCTCGACGAGGAAGGCCGTCCCGGGGGGGAGTGTGCCGGCGTCGGCCGCCGCCGTCCGGAACGGAACCAGCGCCCGGCCGGCGCTGTCGGCCGGGATGTCGTCGAGCCAGAAACCGGTGTCGTGCGACCAGTTCAGGAACGACCCCCGTCGCGGCCCGCTGGTGATCCGGCCTGTCCCCTCGTCACGCACCGCCTGGGCGAAGTCCTCCGGGAAGGTGCCCAGGAGATCGTCGCCGAAGGCGCAGTCCCGCCGTGGACAGCCCCGCACGGCCAGCGGTGAGCCCGCGTGGTAGCTCTCCACCGCGGTGTAGTAAACGGTGATCTCCCACCGGCCGGGGGACCGTTCCCCCACCGGCCGGCCCGGTTCCGGGCCGCAGGCGGCCACGCCCGCGACGAGTACCGCGGTAATCCCGGCCAGCCCCGCCGCCCGGTCGCGCGCGGAGCGCCGCCGGGCCGATTTCCGCGCGTTCCCCGGCCGGCCGTCCCCGTTCCGGGAATCCTGTTCCCGGGCGTTCCGGGGAAGCCGGCCGAAAATCCGGGGCGATATTCGCTGGAACTGATCCATGACCGTCACGGTCATCCATCGTCACGTTTTTTCCCGCCCTGGGCAACGTGGGCGCGGTGGGCAAACACACCGGGCCGTGGGGGACCAGGTGAGCCGCCGCGAGACGTCCACCGGCGGGACCGGCCTCGGCCGGCCGGGCAACCGGCCGTTGAGACCTCGGTGAGCAGGGCGGTCAAGAGGGATCACCACTCGCATGCACCAGTCGGGATCTCCGTCGGGATTCGAGCCCGCGCGGTGCCGGGAAGCCGGGCATGGACGCACAGGCTGCTCTGCCCCGGGGAGTTCCTGCCGCATCATGCGATGCGGCAGCGCAGGTTACAGGCGCATGCACGGGAGACAGCCCCAGCCCGGACAGTACTACTTAGGTTAGCCTAACCGGCTCGTTCGGCCCGCACCGGCCCGCACGGCTGGGGAATTTCATGATTGTCCACAAGGAAGTCCGGCTCGACGACGCCGACGGCACCCGGTTCATCCTCTGCCACAGCCCCGACCAGGCCACCCGCGACCAGGCACGGCGCACCGCCGACCTCGACCGGATCGCCGAACGCCGATCCGAGCAAACCTGGTGCACGATCCGCCGCCAGACCGGCCGGATCATGCAGATCATCCTCGCCGGCACGGTCGCCCAGAGCACCACCCTCGCCCCGGCCCAGAAGGCCATCTGCCAGGCAGTTTCCGTCCCACCACCCGCCCGGGCCACCGCCTTCGGCCCCAGCTGATCACCCCGGAACAGCCCTCGCAGGATCGGCCAGGCCCGAGGGCGTGGACACACGCCCCCCATCCGGCCCTACACGCGTTTCCACAGGCCAGCACCATGATCAGAAGATTCGTGTGACCACCAACTGCGGAACTCGGGAAACAGGACAAGAGGAAAACGTGCCGGAGCTCTGGCCCCGCTGCCGCGGACGCACCACCGCGACCACCACTCCTGATTTCCACGGCTTCCCCGGGAAAGCCGGAAAGATCCCGAGAACGTCGGAGCCCTGTTATTCTGAGATAGGAGATGTCTGTTCTATCACCCGAGGCCGACAGGGAAGGGAGCCGCCACAAGTGGACGCGGCACGGGACGCAGTGGAGTCGGTTCTGGAGACGGCATCCGACCATGTTCCGCGGTACGTTCTCTACGGGGCGTACGGAACCAACCTGGCCAGCAACGACAGGGGTGGCATCGACCGCCTCGGCCTCTATCTCGATGCCGCGGGAATACCCAACGGCGAGATAGAGCGTATCGGCGGCATCCGGATGAGCGGGGTGGCGATCTACGCTGCACTTCGATCCCTGCGATGGCAGCCGGTAAACAAGGCGGACTGGGCGAGCGGAGGGGTCTTCGTCGAACCGACTGGCGACGTGAACGATATCACCTACTTCAGCCTTTACCGCATG
>NZ_CEVIVD010000160.1:7638-10938 GCF_982290655.1 Protofrankia sp. CiP1_Cm_nod3 | reverse complement strand
GGGCTGCTCGCGGCTACTCGGCGGCTACTCGGCGGCTTCTGCCGAGCCGCCGCCCGCCTCCGGCGCGGCCCCGGCGGCCGTGCCGTCCACGTCCTGACCGGCGTCGGCGTCCCCCGGCGCCGGTTCGGCGACCGAGACCTGCGCCGGCCGCAGCACGCGGCCGGCGTGCCGGTAGCCGGCCCGGAAGACGTCCACGCAGGTCGGCCTGGTCACCTCGGCCGAGTAGGTGTGCATGAGCGCATCGTGGACGAGCGGGTCGAACTCGTCCCCGCGGGAGCCGAAGCGCTCGAGCCCGGCGGCCTCAAGGGCGGCTTCCAACGACTCCGCCACCGCCTTGAACGGGCCTTCCAGATCGCCGTGGTCGCGGGCGCGGCCGATGTCGTCGAGGGTCGGCAGCAGCGCCAGGAGCAGCCTGCCGGCCGCCTGCTCGGCCAGGGCCTGCCGGTCACGCTCGACACGGCGCCGGTAGTTGTCGAACTCGGCCTTGAGACGTTGCAGGTCACCGGTGCGCTCGGCGACCTGCTGGCGCAGCGACGCCACCAGCTCGGCCTCACCGGCCGGTGCGGCGCCGGGCGCCGGCCCCCCCGCCGAGGACGTGAAGGCGCCCTCGGCGGTGGCGGCGGCCTGCGTCCGCGCGGCCGCCTCCACCCGGACCTGCCCGCTCTGTGGGTCTATGCGGCGCTTGTCCCGGACGACCACTGGCTCGTCCGGGGTGGAAGCGCCATGCGTCCAGTCGTTGGGGGCCGAGGTCACTTCTTGTCCTCCTCGTCCACTATCTCGGCGTCCACCACGTCGTCGTCCGCGCTCGCTCCGGGCGTGCCGCCGGGGCTGCCGGCCGAGCCCTGCGCGGCGTCCGCGTAGAGCGACTGGCCCATCGCGGAACTGGCCTTGGCGAGCTCGGTCGTCGCGTTGCGGATGGCCGCGATGTCGGTGCCGGCGACCGCCGCCCGCAGCGCGGACAGCTTCTCCTCCACATCGGTCTTGACCGTGGCGTCGATCTTGTCGCCGTTCTCGGCCAGGAACCGCTCGGTGGAGTACACCAGGGTCTCGCCCTGGTTGCGGGTCTCGGCCTCCTCGCGGCGCTTGCGGTCCTCCTCGGCGTACTGCTCGGCGTCGCGGACCATCTTGTCGATGTCGTCCTTGGGCAGCGCCGAACCGCCCGTGATCGTCATCGACTGTTCCTTGCCGGTGCCGAGATCCTTGGCCGAGACGTGGACGATGCCGTTGGCGTCGATGTCGAAGGTGACCTCGATCTGCGGGATGCCGCGGGGCGCCGGCGGCAGGCCGGTGAGCTCGAACATGCCGAGCTTCTTGTTGTAGGCGGCCATCTCGCGCTCGCCCTGGAAGACCTGGATCTGCACGGACGGCTGGCTGTCCTCGGCGGTGGTGAAGATCTCCGAGCGCTTGGTCGGGATGGTGGTGTTGCGCTCGATGAGCTTGGTCATGATCCCGCCCTTGGTCTCGATGCCCAGGGACAGCGGGGTGACGTCGAGCAGGAGAACGTCCTTGACCTCGCCCTTGAGGACACCGGCCTGCAGGGAGGCGCCGACGGCGACGACCTCGTCGGGGTTGACGCCCTTGTTCGGCTCCTTGCCGCCGGTGAGCTCGCGGACCAGGTCGACCACGGCCGGCATCCGGGTGGAGCCGCCCACGAGCACGACGTGGTCGATGTCGCTGACCTTGACCCCGGCGTCCTTGACGGCCTGCTGGAAGGGGTGCTTGCAGCGGTCGATGAGGTCCTGGGTCATCCGCTGGAGCTCGGAGCGGGTCAGGGTGATGTCGAGGTGCAGCGGGCCCTCGGCCGAGGCGGTGATGTAGGGCAGGTTGATGCTGGTCTGGGTGGACTGCGACAGTTCGATCTTGGCTTTCTCGGCGGCCTCGCGCAGCCGCTGCAGGGCCATCTTGTCCTTGCCCAGGTCGACGCCGTGCTGGCCGTTGAAGGTCTTGATCAGGTGGTCGGTGATGCGCTGGTCCCAGTCGTCACCGCCGAGCTGGGTGTCCCCGGAGGTCGACTTGACCTCGACGACACCGTCACCGATCTCCAGCAGGGACACGTCGAACGTGCCGCCACCGAGGTCGAAGACCAGGATCGTCTGCTCCTTCTCGCCCTTGTCCAGGCCGTAGGCGAGGGCGGCGGCGGTGGGCTCGTTGACGATCCGCAGGACGTTCAGCCCGGCGATGGTGCCGGCCTCGGTGGTGGCCTGGCGCTGCGCGTCGTCGAAGTAGGCGGGCACGGTGATGACCGCGTCGGCCACGGTCTCACCCAGGTAGGACTCGGCGTCCCGCTTGAGCTTCTGCAGGATGAACGCGCTGATCTGCTGGGGGGTGAAGTCCTTGGCGTCGACCTTCATCTTCCAGTCGGTGCCCATGTGGCGTTTGACCGACCGGATGGTCCGCTCGACGTTGGTGACCGCCTGCCGCTTCGCGACCTCGCCGACCAGGACCTCGCCGTTCTTGGCGAAGGCGACGACGGATGGGGTTGTCCGCGAGCCCTCGGCATTGGCGATCACCGTGGGTTCGCCGCCCTCGAGCACGCTCACGACGGAGTTCGTGGTGCCGAGGTCGATGCCGACCGCTCGTGCCATGTCTGTGCGCCTTTCGAATCAGGATGGATCCGGCCCCACCGGCTCCGTCAGGATGCCGCGTGGGCCGCTCATATGGTAGTTGAGCCCTGCCGGCTCAGGATCCAACAATAACTCTTCCGCCGTCAAACTTGAGCCCCTCATGCTCATGTTTTTTGCGATGGCCGGACCGCGCCGGTGTGCGGCGTCATCGCAGGCATGGCTCGGGCGCGACTGGCGTGCGGGGCGTGGCAGCTTGCCCACAGAGCGTGTCGGCTTGCTCGCAGGACGTGTCGGATTGCCCACAAAGCGTGGCAGATGGCACGCAGGGCGTTGTGGCTGGCACGCAGGGCGTGGCGGCTGGCGCACGACTGAGGCCGGCGGGTGTCCGCCGGCCTCAGGTTGACTTACGGTCTTTTATGTGATTTCCGGCTATAATGTCCTGCTTGGCTGTTACAGCCTGTTCGGTCCTGGTTCCGCTGGTCCGTGCCCTGTTCAGGCGCTGGACGGTCCGGCGGGGCCGGATGGGGGCTGACCCGGTCCGGCGGCGGGGCTGTCGGCGCCCGGGGCCGTGCTGTTGCCGCCGTCGTCCGCCGGGCGGCTCGCGGCCGGCCGCAGCGGGCGGACCGCGGCCAGGATGCGTCCCCGCCGCCATCCCGGCGACGGGCCGTCCGCGGGACCGGGCGCGGGCGTGCCGGCCGAGCCGGTGAGTTCGCTGATGAGGTCGTCGCTGTCAGCA
>NZ_CEVIVD010000160.1:6147-7380 GCF_982290655.1 Protofrankia sp. CiP1_Cm_nod3 | reverse complement strand
CGTCGCTGTCAGCGTCGCCGCTGTCGCCGGTGCGCGCTCCCGGGATGCCGGAGCGCCCGCCCGGCTCGCCGGACCGGGCGAGCTCGTTCTCGATCCGGGTGAGCCGGTCGAGCATGTCGGTCGCGTCCCCGCCGCGCTCCAGGATGGTGCGCAGCGCGTCCATCAGGGCCAGCCACTGGTCGCGGTCCAGGGTGACGTGATCGGCGAGCTGGTTGGCCGTGGCGGGCGGGAACAGGCGCTGGGCGACGGCGACCACCTTCGTCACCTCGGCCGGGTTGAGCCGGTCCGGCCGCCCCCGGATGTAGGAGACGAGGTCCTTCAGGCTGATCAGGGTCACCCCGTCGATCGCCCCGTCGCTCCACAGGACGCCCGCCTCGGCCATGATCAGAATTGGTCGGACCGGGACTTTGACCATCGGCAGGGCGTCGCGGATCTGGTTGCGCACCTCTTCCCCGAGCCATCTGGTCAGGTCGAGCGGCTTCTTCAGGGACTGCCCGTCGACCTTCGCGCCGTCCTTGGAGTAGCGGACCGTCCCGGGGGAGGCGTCGCTTTTCATCACCATGACGCCGCCCGGCCCGACCAGCAGGTGTCCGATACTCGCCTCGGAGTGGGCCACCCGACGGTCGTGCATCACCACGTAGCCGTACCGGCGCAGCCTGTTGACGATACGTGCCGTCTTGCGCTCGGATTCGGCGCCTTCACGCAGCGCCTCGATCTCGGGCACCGGATCGAACGAACGGCCGATCACCACCAGCGGCCAGCCGAGCTGGACCACCAGGTACGCTGCCACCGCGACGGACACCGGCAGCCGCAGGCCCGAGACGGCCAGCACCGCGAACACCACCGCGATGGGGAAGGCCCGTAGCGCGGCCCGGGGCACGGTGTAGGCAAGCCGCTCGCGGCGCATCTGCGCCTGCTGTTCCCGGGCTCGCCGGTAGGCCACCTCCAGGGAGTGGCCGGGACGGTCGCGGGTGTGGCCGCGCAGCGGGCTGCTGCTCCTGATCGGGCTCTTGATCGTGCTCGCCATCATGTCCACCGTGGATCGTGGGGTCGTGGTCCGGAACCTGAATCATCAGCGGTCGTGGGCGTGCCGGCGCGGCAGAGCGCAGACATGTTACGGGCCGCACTGATGGTGCAGCCAGAGCGCGTCCTCGGACAAGGGAATCCCGAAACCGGTCCAAATTTTCCAGAGGCGGTGAGACGTTGATCCTCACTTTATCTTAGATGATCATT
>NZ_CEVIVD010000160.1:3356-5814 GCF_982290655.1 Protofrankia sp. CiP1_Cm_nod3 | reverse complement strand
GGCGGTGCCGGCCGGCATGGCCCGGGCCCCGCGCTGGCCCCGTCCGACCGGCGATCGGCTGCGCCTGGGCGGTGCGAAGAGGAAGGTGAAGGGCCAAAGGGGTGAAATGACTCGCTGCGGATCCCGGCGGGGCTGGCGGCGGTGGGCCGGTTCGGCGTGCAAGTTACCAATGGGTAGCGATACGCTCCCACCGTCGGTAGAAGACTGGAGGATGTGTGAGACTCGCTATCGGCGGAGTGATCGTCGTTGTTGCTCTCGCGGTGGCCGGACGCCGGTTCCACTGGCTGTTCAGGCTGATCCGCCAGGGACAGCCCGCTGCCGGCCGGCTCGACGGGGCGGGCCAGCGGCTGTGGAGTGAGATCAGCGAGGTCGGTGCCCAGCGGAAGCTGCTGACCTGGACGGTCCCCGGGCTCGCGCACGCCTTCACCTTCTGGGGATTCACGGTCCTCATGCTGACCGTCATCGAGGCGTTCGGCGCGCTGTTCGACCACGACTTCCACATCCCGCTGTTCGGGCACTGGGCCGCCATCGGTTTCATCGAGGACTTCTTCACGGTCGCGGTCCTCGCGGGGCTGCTGGCCTTCACGATCATCCGGCTGCGCAACGCGCCTGCCCGGCTCGAGCGCAGGTCGCGGTTCTACGGGTCGCACATCGGCCCGGCCTGGGTCATCCTCGGGATGATCACCTCGGTGATGGTCACGCTCCTGGTCCTGCGCGGTGCCCAGTTCAACGCCGGCACGCACCCGCAGGGCGACACGAGGTGGGCGTTCGCCTCCTACCTGGTCAGCCGGCCGCTCGACGTCTTCTCCCACAAGGCCAACGAGCACATCGAGACGGTCTTCCTGCTGCTCAACATCGCCGTCATCATGGGCTTCCTGGTGCTGGTCGCCTACTCCAAGCACCTGCACATCTTCCTGGCGCCGGTCAACGTCATCCTCAAGCGCGAGCCCAAGGCGCTGGGCGCGCTGGGCAGCACCCCGGACATCGAGAGCCTGATGGAGGCCGACGAGCCGATCGTCGGCGTCGGCAAGATCGAGGACTTCTCCTGGAAGGCGATGCTCGACTTCTCCACCTGCACCGAGTGCGGGCGCTGCCAGAGCCAGTGCCCGGCCTGGAACACCGGCAAGCCGCTGTCACCGAAGATCCTGATCATGGATCTTCGTGACCACCTGTTCGCCAAGGCGCCGTACCTGCTCGCCGCCAACGGGTCCGGCGAGGGGGAGGACGCCGCGCCAGCCGCCGCCGGCGCTGCCGCGGAGGCGTCGAACGGGCACGCCGTCCACCACGTCCCAGAGTCCGGGTTCGGGCGGGTTCCCGAGCCCGGCCAGCCGCAGGCCGACCGTCCGTTGGTCGGGACCGAGGACGAGGGCGGGGTCATCGACCCCGACGTGCTGTGGTCGTGCACCAACTGCGGCGCGTGCGTGGAGCAGTGCCCGGTCGACATCGAGCACGTCGACCACATCGTCGACATGCGCCGCTACCAGGTGATGATCGAGTCGTCGTTCCCCAGCGAGGCCGGGGTGATGCTGCGCAACCTGGAGAACAACGGCAACCCGTGGGGCGTCTCGCCCCGGATCCGCACCGAGTGGACCGAGGGCCTGCCGTTCGAGGTCCGCGTGCTCGACGACGGCGAGCCCATCCCGGACGACGTGGAGTACCTGTACTGGGTCGGCTGCGCCGGCGCCATCGAGGACCGGGCCAAGAAGGTCTCCCGGGCCTTCGCCGAGCTGCTGCACACCGCGGGCGTCTCCTTCGCCATCCTCGGTACCGGCGAGAGCTGCACCGGTGACCCCGCCCGCCGGCTCGGCAACGAGTACCTCTTCCAGGAACTGGCCAAGGCCAACATCGAGGTCCTCAACGCGGCGGGCGCCAAGAAGATCGTCGCCACCTGCCCGCACTGCTTCAACAGCCTGGCCAACGAGTACCCGGCGCTCGGCGGCGCGTACGAGGTCATCCACCACACCCAGCTGCTCGGCCGGCTTGTCGACGAGGGCAGACTCGTCCCCGTCCAGCCGGTGGACTCCTCGGTCACCTACCACGACCCCTGCTTCCTCGGCCGGCACAACGAGGTCTACACCCCGCCCCGGGAGATCCTCGGCAGCATCCCCGGCGTCCGCAGCCAGGAGATGCACCGCTGCAAGGAGCGCGGCTTCTGCTGCGGTGCCGGCGGCGCCCGGATGTGGATGGAGGAGAAGATCGGCAAGCGGGTCAACGTCGAGCGGGTGGACGAGGCGCTCGCCCTCGACCCGGACATCGTCTCCACCGCCTGCCCGTTCTGCATCGTCATGCTCACCGACGCCGTCACCGAGAAGAAGCAGTCCGGCGGGGCGAAGGAGAGCGTCGAGGTGCTCGACGTCTCCCAGCTGCTGGCCCGCTCGCTGGCCGCACCGCCGGCCGTCCCGGCCGGCGCCGACGCCTCCTGACGGAGGGCCGCGAGGACGCCTCCCGCGACGACAGA
>NZ_CEVIVD010000160.1:0-3042 GCF_982290655.1 Protofrankia sp. CiP1_Cm_nod3 | reverse complement strand
GGGACGGCCGCTGCCGTAGGTGGAAACCGCTGTGGCGACGACGTTTTCCACCTACGGCCCGTGCGCCCGTAGGTGGAAAACGTTGCTGGAGCGGCGGTTTCTACCTACGAGGGCAGACACCGGCCGGGCGGGCGGGCCGCCGTAGCCGGTACGCGGCGGGCCGTACCCCCATCCGGGGCCAGCGCAGGAAGGCTTCGGCCTCCAGCATGGCCAGCGCGATGCGCGGCAGGTTCCGGCTCGCCGGGAAACAGACGTAGCGGGGCGACCAGGCCGGGCGGAACTTCGCGTTGAACCGGTAGAGGCTGTCGATCTGGAACCAGCGGGAGAGGAAGACCAGCAGGTTCCGGAAACAACGGGTGACCGGGCCCGCGCCGAGCCGCTGCCCGCGCTCCAGCGCGGCCCGGAAGAAGGCGAAGTTCAGCGACAGGCGCTCCACCCCGAGCCCGGCCGCGGCCCGTACCGCCGAGACGATCAGGAAGTCGTTCAGCCCGTTGTCGGCGGTACGGTCCCGCACCATCAGGTCCAGCGACAGGCCCCGGCGGCCCCACGGGACGAAGTGCAGCAGCGCACGCAGCCGCGGCTCGCCGCCCGCCGGGCCGTCCCCGCCGCGGTCGAAGGCCATCAGGACGACGCAGTCGTCGTCGGCGGGCGCGCCGATCCGGCCGAGCGCCATGGAGAAACCGCGTTCGGTCTCGGTGCCACGCCATGCCGCGGCCTGCGCCCGCAGCCGGGCCCGCTCCTCGGCGGGCAGGTCACGCATCCGCAGGGCCTGGCAGGTGTAGCCGGCCCGTTCGACCCGGCCGACGGCCTGCCGGACGTTGCGCATGTCGCGACCTTCGAGGGTGAAGGCCGCCACATCGATGACGGCTTCGTCACCGAACTCCAGCACGGACAGGCCGGCGCGCTCCCACGCCTTGCCGCCCGTCTCGGAGCATCCGATCACCGCTGGTATCCAGGCATGTTCGGCGGCGATCCGCAGGAACTCCCGGATCGCGCCCGGCCACGCCTCGTTGTCGCCGAGCGGGTCGCCGCTGGCGAGCATCACCCCGGACACCACCCGGTAGGGGACGCAGGCCTTGCGCGTCGCCGACCAGACGACGGTCTTGTCGGCGCGCAGGGCGAAGTAGCCCAGCGAGTCGGCGTCACCGTGACAGGCCAACAGCGCGCGCATGCCGGTGATGTCGTCCTCGGACAGCTTCGGCCGCGGCCGTGGTGGCCGCAGCACGAGGTACACGACAGCGCTGATCGTGAGCAGGCCCATGGTCAGCAGCGTCCGGGTGACAAGATCCGAGACCCGTTCGGAGGAGAAGCGCAGCGGCCCGTGGATGCCGACCAGGCCGTCCACGACGTGCGCGAACTGGGCGGACAGCGGGTGCGCCCCAAGCAGCCGCCCACCACCGACCTGGAGCAGCAGCATGCCGATCATGACCGAGGCGGCGGCGAGGGCGGTCCCGACCCACAGCGCCCGCCACCGGGTGGTCGGGTCCCCCTTGGCCTGGAACTCCCCGCGTGCCAGCAGCAGACCGGCGACGAGTACGGCGGAGGCGGCCGCCTCCTCGTAGTCGAGGCCCTTGACCACGTGCAGGACGACGCTCGCCGTGAGCAGGGCCACCACCCCGTGCCAGGCGCGGCGCTTGCGCCGGCGCAGGCCGCGCGCCAGGAGCAGCAGCAGGAGCCCGACCACGACCGTGAACGCCGCGGCCTGCCGGGAGACCGACCCGGGCAGGATCTGCCGGATCAGGTCGAGACGGCTGCGCCAGCCGGGCGTCACCGCGGAGACGATGTCGATGAGTCCCGCGACGAACACCAGGGCGGCGGCCACGGGCGGCAGCCACAGGCGGTTCCACGCCGGTAGCGCGGACCGGGAGGCCCGCGTCGCCTCGGTGGGCGCCGGCGCCGCGGGCGACGTCGATGTCCCTGCCGCTGGCGCCGCGGGCGCCGTCGAGGTTCCTGCCGCGGGCGACGTCGATGTCCCTGCCGCTGGCGCCGCGGGCGCCGTCGATGTCCTGGGTGCCGATGTCCGGGGGGGAGTGCTTCCGGCGGAAGACGTCCCGGAGATCGCGCCGATGCCGTCGCCGCGCCCGTTGGCCTTGGTCCGGCCGGTCTTGCGGGGACGGCTTCTGCCGCTGACCGTTGCCACGGACGCTGGCCCCTCCTTCGCTTCCCTTTTCCCAGCCCGTTTTCCGGCCTTCCGGGATGCCGGGCCGTGCGTGGGACGTTACCCCCGCCGGTCGCGCGGTCAGGCGGGGGTGTTGCGGGTAGTAGGACGGTCACAGGCTCCCTCGAGGGGAGGGATGGATGCTCGGGCTGCCCGAACAGATCAAGGTATGTCTGTTCGATCTGGACGGTGTGCTGACCCCGACGGCCGCCGTCCATGCCGCGGCCTGGAAGGAGATGTTCGACGCCTTCCTCGAGCGGCGGGCCCGGCACGCAGGCGGCCCGTTCGTCCCGTTCAGCGTCCGTGACGACTATCCCGCCTACGTGGACGGCAGGCCGCGGGCGGACGGTGTCCGGTCGTTCCTCGCGTCCCGGCACATCGAGCTGCCCGTGGGCAGCCCGGCGGATCCGCCGACGGCGCAGACCGTGCACGGGCTGGGGAAGCGCAAGAACGAGATCCTGCTGGCCAGGCTCCGCGCGGGTGGGATCACCGCGTATCCGGGGTCCGTGCGGTACCTGCGCGCGCTGGCGGCCGCCGGGGCCGGACGCGCGGTCGTGTCGTCGAGCGCGAACTGCGCACAGGTCCTCACCGCGGCCGGCATCGACTGGCTGCTGCCCGTCCGGATCGACGCCGCGGTCGCGGCGCGTGAGCACCTGGCGGGCAAGCCGGCGCCGGACACCTACCTTGCCGCGGCCCGTGAGCTGCGTGCCGAGCCCCGGCAGGCGGCGGTGTTCGAGGACGCGCTCGCCGGGGTCGAGGCGGGGCGGGCCGGCGGTTTCGGCTTCGTGGTCGGCGTCGACCGGATCGGGCACGCCGACGCCCTGCTCGCGCACGGCGCGGACATCACCGTCCCCGACCTGGCCGTCCTGCTCGAACCGGGCGAA
>NZ_CEVIVD010000159.1:6505-10372 GCF_982290655.1 Protofrankia sp. CiP1_Cm_nod3 | reverse complement strand
GTGACGGACGGCTCCGATGGCGGACGGCGACGGATGGGGGGGAGTGAGGCGGGAACCGGTGGCAGCCGCGCACCGGCCGGTCACGTCCGGGCCAGCCATGTGCCGGGCCAGTCATGTGTGGGTCGGACTGGGGAGAGCCGGGTTGACAGGAGAGCCAGGTTGACGAAAGTGCTCCGCCTGGGGACGGGTATGGTCCGCCGACAGGAGGGACGTCCATGACGATCGCTATCCTCGGCGCCGGCAGGCTCGGCGAGGCGTTGCTGTCGGGGATGCTGCGCTCCGGGCATGATCCCGCGGATCTGTTCGTGACGGCGCGCCGGCCGGAGCGCGCCAAGGAGCTGTCCGCCCGCCACGGCGTCGAAGCGGTCTCCAACCCGGCCGCGGCCGCCCGGGCGGACGTGCTGATACTCACGGTCAAACCGCAGGACATGACCGCGCTGGTCGGAGAGATCACCGATGTCGTCACGCCGGAGCATCTGGTGATCTCGGTGGCGGCCGGCGTCACCACCGCGTTCCTGGAGTACCGGCTCGCCGCCGGCACGCCGGTGGTGCGGGTGATGACGAACACCCCTGTGCTGGTGGACGAGGCCATGTCGGCGATCTCGGCCGGCGCCCATGCCGGCGAGGAGCACCTGCGCCGTACCGAGAGGCTGCTGGCGCCGGTCGGCAAGGTTGTCCGGGTGCCCGAGGCGCAGCAGGACGCCGTGACGGCCCTCTCCGGCAGCGGCCCGGCCTATTTCTTCTACCTGGTCGAATCGATGATCGACGCGGGCATCCTGCTGGGGATTCCGCGGGGGGTCGCCGCGCAGCTGCTGGTGCAGACCGCGGTGGGGGCGGCTGTGATGCTGCGCGACTCCGGCGAGCATCCGGTACTGCTACGGGAGGCGGTGACCTCCCCCGGCGGTACGACGATCACCGCCATCCGGGAGCTGGAGAAGCACGGCGTCCGAGCGGCCCTGCTGGCCGCGATCGAAGCGGCCCGGGACCGCTCCCGCGAACTGGCCAGTCCCACCTGACCGGACACGAAAGCCCGCCAGGACCAGCCAGGGCGTACGCGAACGGAGCCGTGCCAGCAGGGCTGTGCCAGCAGGGCTATGGCAGCAGGGCTGTGGCAGCGGGGCCGTGACGACGGGGCCGTGACGTGGAAGGCGCGGAGCGCGCGGGGGTGGGAACCAGGCCGTCGCTCCGTCCGCGTACTCGTCCGCCCGTGGGGGAGCGGGTGGCCGTGCCACGTTGTCCGGTGGAGCGGGTAGGCTCGGCCGGTAGTTCGTTCGGCTTTCCTTCCAACAGATCGGTTGGGTTCGTGGGTTCGGTTATCAAGAAGCGTCGCAAGCGCATGGCCAAGAAGAAGCACCGCAAGCTCCTCAAGCGGACCCGCGTTCAACGGCGCAACAAGAAGTAGTTAAACGATTACTTCGAGCTTCTTCTGCTGTCGGCTCGTCGTGGTACGAGCCGGTTCGCCCGGACGCCGGACGGTGGGCGCCGGGCGCGGGAGGCCGGGCGCGTCGGAGCGGGATCGTCGTAGCCGGCTGCCGGCCGTGCGGCGTCCGGTGGATGGCGGCCGGCCGGAGCGATGATCCAGACAGCATCCCGTGTGCGGTAGGCACAACTGGATGCCCGCTCCGGAGGATGCGCCCGTTCCGGATGCCTGTTCGTGGGGCCTCGCCCGGCGCGGCCGGCGGTCCGTGTCGTCGCCACGCGTCGGCACGGGTCTCCGGTCGCGGCCGCGCAGGGAGCCCGGCGATCTCCACTGCTTCCGGCGTCCCGGCCCGGAAGCGCCCGACGCTCTCCCGTCTGTGGACGGGCTGCTCCCGTCGCCCTGTCGCTCCCGTCGCCCCGCTCTCGACGGCTCCGCTCGCCGGTGGCGGCCCTGCTGTCCCCTGGTCGCGCCGCGTCGGCCCCGCCCGTCGGCTCCGCGGTGTCGGTCTTGCCGCGTCGGCCCCGCCGCTCTCGTCCCGTGGGGGAGCCTGCTGGATCGCTGGCCGCATCGGCCGGCATCCGTCGGACGGCCATCGGGGGCTGTCTGGCTGCCGTTACCGGCAGATCTTTCTGTGACATTGCCGCTACCATCCGCTTTCGTGATGACGGTCCCGCTTTTCCGTTGCCACCTTTTGTGCTCGGTTGACTACCTGGTGTTCCGTATTCGATTGCGTGGCTGCTGTTCCCGGTCCGGTGGCGATGCCGGGCCGGGTGATGTCATCGGATGTGGCCTGCGAATCGTTGTCGGACGAGACCGGCGGAATCGTTACCGGATGAGCCTGTGGTGTCGCCTCGAGTTATGCTTCCTCGTCAATAGTCGACGTTGGGTGACGTTGGTTATTGTTGACCAATAGGACGCCACGCCATGTACTCCACGATGTTTCTGGCGTGACAACGCCAGGGCGTAGCATGGGCCCGGGTATCGGGGCAGGGGGCGACGAGAAATGCGACCACGCTGCGTGCTGGTGACCGGTGTTTCCCGGCCGCTCGGCGCACAGGTGGCGAGTGTCTTCGCGGCCGACCCGGAGATCGAGAATGTGATCGGGGTCGATACCGTGCCGCCCCGCGACGATCTCGGCCGCACCCAGTTCGTCCGTGCGGACATCCGTAATCCGCTGATCGCGAAAGTAATCAGTGCCGCCGCTGTCGACACCGTCCTTCATCTGAATGTGATCGCCACTCCGCTCGGTGCCGGCGGCCGGGCCACGATGAAGGAAATCAACGTCATCGGCACCATGCAGCTCCTCGCCGCGTGCCAGAAGGCGCCGAGCGTCACAAAAGTGATCGTCAAGTCCACCACGACGATTTACGGATCATCACCCTCTGATCCGGCGCTGTTCACCGAGGAGATGGAGCCGCGCAGCCTGCCTCGCGGGGGTTACAGCAAGGATGCCCTGGAGGTCGAGGGATACGTCCGGGGTTTCAGCCGCCGGCGGCCCGACGTCACTGTCAGCGTGCTGCGATTCACCAATATCATCGGCCCCGGTATCGACAGTCCGCTGACCCGGTACTTCGAGCTGCCGGTCGTCCCGACGGTACTCGGCTTTGATCCGCGCCTCCAGCTCCTGCACAGCGAGGACGCGCTCGCCGTGCTTATCCAGGCCGCCGTCCAGGACCATCCGGGCACGTTCAACGTCGCCGGGGACGGTGTCCTCCTGCTCTCCCAGGCCGTGCGGCGGGCCGGGCGGGCGCCGCTGCCGGTACCGTCCCCGGCCGTGGTCACGCTGGGGAACCTGATCCGCAGATCCCGCCTGCTGGACTTCTCCGCCGAACAGCTCGGTTTCCTCGCGCATGGGCGCGCGGTCGACACCACCCGGCTGAAACACGTCTTCAACTACATTCCGCGGTTCACGACACAACAGACCTTCGACGACTTCGTACGGGACCGTCCGATGCGTTTCGCGATCGACCATGACGCCGTGGTCCGCCTGGAGCGGGCCCTGCTGGACGTACTCGCGCGCCGCAGGCTGGTCGGGACGTCATGACCAGGCTGGCCGGGGCGTCGCGACCATCGTCACCACCTTTGGGTGGCTTCCACGTTGGGCAGGGAGTAGGGCGTGCGGGAGACGGACCGGCACTGGACAGGAGACGGATGCGGACGGGAGACGGATGAGTTGAACCTGGTCATGACGGTGATCACCACGCGATGTCCCCCGCGCGGCCCGGCCCGGCAGACGTGGGGCGTGGGCTGGCGGGCCGCTGGATAGCGGCGGTCGACCGGCGAGCGGGCCGCCGGGGGCGTGGGCCGGGCGGGTGGTCGTCCACCGGCGCCGGCCGGCCGAGGAGCGCGCGGCCACATCAGCGGCCACGCAGGTGCCGCGCACCCTCAGGCCCCGGAAAAGCCGCGGGCCCGGGGACCCACCCGGGGAATCCGAGGAGCATCCTGTC
>NZ_CEVIVD010000159.1:0-6402 GCF_982290655.1 Protofrankia sp. CiP1_Cm_nod3 | reverse complement strand
GCCCACGCAGGGCCAGCCCACGCAGGGCCAGCCCACGCAGGGCGGCCCCCGCAGAGCCGGCTCGCACAGGGTATCGGCCAGCTCGCGCAGGGTACCAGCTCACACAGAGTATGCGACTCACGCAGAGTATCAGGGCAAGTCCGGCGAAAAGGTGGTCACGGATGTGAGTGAGGCGCGCATCATCCCGCTGGGCAGCAAGGACGCCCGCGTCAGGGCGAGCGGTGGCGCGGTGGAACGCCGTTCCCGGCCGCGGGACCCGGCAGAGGGCGATCACGATGACCCGGTCGCCGTGAGCGGCACCGACGCCGGTGGGCCGGCCGACGGCGGGAGCGCCGCCGGCCCCCAGCGGGCCGAGGGCCCCGGCCCGGACCCGCGCCGGAACGATCCGCCCCCCTCAGCCACGACCGCGCCGACCGCGCCAGCGGGGACGGCGGGGACGGAGACGGACGCGGAGCGTTTCGGCGGCCAGCGCTGGCGTGACACCGGTCCCCCACATGGCCGGGAGCTGGCGCCGCATGGCCGGGAGCCGGCACGTCGCGTCGGCGCCCGGCTGGACAGCGTCGGCGCGGCAGGCCCTGACGGTGCCGGCGCGCGGGGCCCGGCGGTTCCCAGGGAGCCCCAGGCATCCTGGGAACCGCCGGAGCCCGGGGAGTTCTCCACCGCGGAGGCCGGTGACACGTGGGCCTCCGGGGAGCGGGCGGCTGCTTCCGGCCGGACCGCTCCCGCCGACGACGTCGGCGCCGGGCAGGCGTCCGCACTGCCGTCCGAGCCGTTGGCCAACGCGGGCAGCCTGGAACGGGCGCTCGCGGGCTTTCTCGCGTTCCTGCGGCGCCGGATCACCGGCGACTACGTGGTCGACGAGCACGGTTTCGACCCGGACCTGACCGAGAACGTCATCGCGCCGCTGCTGCGTCCGGTCTACCAGAACTATTTCCGGGTCGAGACGCGCGGTCTGGAGAACGTTCCGGACACCGGCGGCGCGCTGATCGTGGCCAACCACTCCGGTACCCTGCCGCTGGACGCGATCATGACCTCGCTGGCGATAATGGACCATCATCCGGCCCACCGGCACCTGCGGATACTCGCCGCGGACCTGGTGTTCTCCATGCCGTTCCTCGCACCGCTGGCGCGCAAGACCGGCAACACCCTCGCCTGCCAGGCGGACGCCGAACGGCTGCTTGCCGCTGGCCACCTGGTGGGGGTCTGGCCGGAAGGTTTCAAGGGGATCGGCAAGCCGTTCAGCGAACGCTACAAGCTGCAGCGCTTCGGCCGTGGAGGTTTTGTCTCGGCCGCCTTGCGCACGGGCGTCCCCATCGTCCCGTGCACGATTGTCGGGGCCGAGGAGATCTACCCGATGATCGGGAACTTCCGGACGTTCGCCCGGCTGCTCGGGCTGCCCTACCTGCCGATCACCCCGACGTTTCCGTGGCTGGGTCTCCTCGGCCTGGTACCGCTGCCGTCGAAATGGTTCATCGAGTTCGGCGAACCGGTGGAGACGGAATCACCGAACCCGGCGGCCGCCGAGGACCCCATGCTGGTGTTCGAGCTCACGGACCGCATCCGGGAGACGATTCAGCATTCCCTCTACGGGCTGCTGATGCAGCGCCGGTCGGTATTCTTCTGACCCGTGACGACCGTGGACGGGCAGCGGGTGGGCTGGTGGCGTGCGAGATCGCGGCGGACCTGGGTGGGCCGCGGCATCGTCGCCGGATATGTACTGTCGGTGACCGCCGTGGTCGCGGTCCTGGTCGTCATAGATGACCTTTTTCTGGCGGTGTGGCTGGCCGTCATCGAGGTGGCCTCGGTCCTGTCGATCGCCTGGGTGGCCCGGCGGCCCGAGCCGCCGCCGGAGCGGGCCCGACGCACCACCCGGCTGGGCACGCCGAACGATCCCGGCATGCCCAGCGGCCGCCGGTAGGCGCCCCGGCCCCGGTCTCGGCTGTCCAGCCGGCCCGGCCCGTCCCGTCGGCCCGCTGTCCAGTCGGGCCCGGCCGTTCGATAGGCGTCCGGTCGGCCGTCCAAGAAGCGTCCAAGAAGCGTCCGAGAAGCGTCCGAGAAGAAGGTGGCAGGGCTGTCCGGAAGGACGAGGGACGGCGGGGCCGTTCGGTGGTCAGCCGGCCACGCCGATATAGCGCCGGCGCAGCGCCATGCCGGCCGCCACCCCGCCGGCGAGCGCGCCCACCCCGGCCGCTGTCGGCACACCGATCCGGGCGGCCTTCCTGGCGGTGCGGAAGTCCTTGATCGGCCAGTCCCGCTCCCGGGCGACGGCCTTGAGGTCGGGGTCAGGATTGATCGCGACGGGGTGGCCGACCAGTGACAGCATGGGCAGGTCGTTGATCGAGTCGGAGAAGGCCCAGCACCGGGAAAGATCCAGCTGCTCGCGCTCGGCGAGCGCGCGTACCGCGGCTGCCTTGGCCGGGCCGTGCAGCGGCTCCCCGACGAGATGGCCCGTGTAACGTCCGTCCACGACCTCGCTGACCGTTCCGAGCGCGCCGGTGAGCCCGAGCCGCCGGGCGATGACCGAGGCGAGTTCCACCGGGGTGGCCGTGACGAGCCACACCCGCTGCCCGGCGTCGAGATGCTGCTCGGCCAGGGCCCGGGTGCCGGAGTAGATCCGTTCCGCCATCCGCTCGTCGTAGATCTCCTCGCCGAAGCGGACGATCTCGGCGACCTCACGGCCGGCGACGAACGCGAGCGCGGCCTCCTTGACGTCGCGCATCCCGTCGGTGTTCTCCTGCCCCAGAACCCGGTAGGTGACGTGCTGCCAGCCGAACCGCAGCAGGTCGCGGGACTGGAAGAAGTCGCGCGCGGCCATCCCGCGCGCGAAGTAGAAGATCGACGCTCCCATCATCATGGTGTTGTCCACGTCGAAGAAGGCCGCCGCGGTCGGGTCCGGCGGCGCCTTGGCCGTCTGGTCGGCGGCCACCTTCAGGGCCGCGGTGGCGGCGGCCTCGGCATCCGCCGCGCGGGCCTTGTCGTCCGCCGACCGTTGCGGGCGTGGTCGAAACCGCATCATGATCTCCTGGGCGTGCGCGGCGCGGGGAAGGAGCGTGCTGTGACGGTGACCCGGGAGCTGTCACGGTGATCCGGGAGCTGTCACGGTGCTGTCACGGTGACCTGGGTGCTGTCACGGTGACCTGGAAGAAGCGTTGACGTGCGAAGCGTACGGTGCGAACGGCCCGTGGCGGTGTACCAGCGCATCCGCGGCCCGCGGGTACCCGGGACGCCCAGCGCCCGCGGCGGCACCGGGAGCCTGTCCGCCGGGTGTACGGCCGGCGCCTGGCAGGCCACCGCCCGCGGCGCTACCCGGGGATGCCCGCGGCGGGCCGCGCCGGCTGCGCCGGGTCGTACCGGCTGTACCGGGTCCACGCCGGCAGTGGCGGACCGGACCCGGACCGGACCCGGACCGGACTGGGGACCGGACCGGGCCGGCCGTGGCGCCGGGAATGGTTTCAGGCCGGGTTCTCCCGGAGCCGCCGGGCCAGGGCGCGCACGGCCCGGTACTGGAGAGCCTTGATCGCGCCCTCGTTCTTGCCCATCGCCAGCGCGGTCTCCCGGACGGAGAGCCCTTCGACGAAGCGCAGCACCACGCACTCCTGCTGGTCGGGGCTGAGCGTGCGGACGGCGTCCATGAGGGCCCGGCCGGTGATGACGTCCAGTACCGACTCCTCCGGCCCGGACACGACATGATCCCGCCCCGCCGAGAGGATGTCGTCGGTGGGGAACTCCAGCTGGGCCTGTCGGGACTTCCTGGAGTCAATGATCAGATTCCGGGCGATGGTGATGAACCAGGCGCCGATGTCAGGCCCCTGCCAGGTGAAGGTCCTGATGCCGCGCAGCGCGCGCAGGAAGGTCTCGCTGACGATGTCCTCGGCCGCTGTCCGGCTGCCTATCCGGTAGTAGACGTAGCGGAAGACCATGTCCATGTAAAGGTCGTAGAGCTCCCCGAACGCCTCGCCGTCGCCCTGCTGGGCGCTGCGCACCAGGTCCGCGAGCTCGGCGTCCGGCCGGTGGGCGTTCGACGGTGACTCGTCGGGGACGGGCATCCCGTGGCCGGCCAGGCCGTCGGGGGAGGTGGACTGGGCCGTCCGCTGGCCGGGCGAGGCCCCTCCCGCCGAGTGGGCCATGGGGGGGCCGACCGGCGTGGCCGCCCGGAGCATGATCGTAATGCGGGCCAGCTCGGCGCGCAGCGCCGGGCAACAGGTGGGATCGGCACGTGGCATCACGACCTGGGCGGAGCCGGCGCACAGCGCCGCGCGGCCGCGGAGATCGAGAGCTGGTTGCGCCCACAGCGGGTTCACGTCGGTGATCGGTCCGCGGCGCCGCGGGAGACGGCACAGACCGGGCCGGGCCTCGGGCCGTCCACCGGGCGGGGGTCCTCGCTTCCACGCCCCCGCGACGTTCGGGAAAGGGCGGAGGGCATGCTGGCTCCAAAGATCGAGGAGGCCCGGCGGGGCGGGGTGTGGCCCGCTCGAGAACCGGGATTCTCCGGTGGGTGTCGGATCAGGTCGGACGAAGCCGACGGCGACGCGACCGCTTCCTGCTCCTTTCGGGTCAGGGGCGTCGAGGTGTGTCAACGGCCATCAGACGGGCCTGGTCGGCAACCCGCGGATCGGAGACCAGGGGACCCCGTGGCGATCCGACGGGCGCCCCTCCCGCGCGGGCGGCGTCATCGAGTCGTCCGGGGAGCTGGATCCGTCGCATCTCCCGGATTCGACAGGAACTCCGCGCGCGTGAAGAGCATGATCGCGCTACCTTTGATCCTCCGGAACCCTTTGGAAAGTTGAGTGTAGCCAACGACCTGCCGGCGGGCATGGGGAGCGAGGTGAAGATGCACGGTCGTCATCATGTGCTGGGACGAAGTGCTTTTCCGGCTTTGTTGCCCGGTGCGGGGGATCTTTTCGGCCCCGGCGCCTTTTGATGATCGAAAATGATGATCGAAGCGGATGGTCGCAGCGATGACGAGGGTTCCCGCGGGTCGAGGCGCCGGCGGTGGCGCTGACAGCGTGCACGGCGGTGCCAGTGTGGACGGCGCCGAGGTACGGGCGGACGTCGACGTCACCGGCGGCGCCGCCGCCATTGGCGGTGCCGCGCGGGCGGCGGATCGACGGATCACCCTGCTGGTCCGGGCCGGCTGTCACCTGTGCGCCGACGCCCGCGCCGCGGTGGCCCGGGTGGCGGCCGACACCGGCACCGGCTGGACCGAGACCGACGTCGACACCTCGGCCGAGCTCGCCGACGCCTACGGCGACCGGGTCCCGGTGATCCTCGTCGACGGGCGGGAGCACGGCTACTGGCGGGTCGAGGAGGCCCGTCTACGGCGCGCGTTGACCGTCGGCCGCTGGGGGCGGTCCAAGAAATGATCACGGGCCGGCCGCGTGGCGTACCCGAGTGCAAGATCATGTCAACTTCGTGAAGTCCTTCACGAGGTCGTAAACTCGCCCCGACAGCCGTCCACCGGCGTCGTTCGACCGCGAGACCGACCGTGGCGCCCGCCGCGGAGCTGGTAGCGGAGCACTGTGGGGCCGCGCGCCCGGCGTCGTCGGCGGCCGGGCGTCTTGAGTGGGGCGGGAGCCGTACATGACTGAGCTTCGGCGGGCGGCCGGCGCTGCCCGTGGACGCTCGTCCGTGCCCGAGGCGACGGTCGCCCGCCTCCCGCTCTACCTGCGGGTCCTCACTTCGCTCGCCGACCGGGCGGTCCGCACGGTCTCGTCCGAGACGCTGGCGAAGGCGGCCGGCATGACCTCGGCGAAGGTCCGCAAGGACCTGTCCTACCTGGGCTCGTACGGGACGCGTGGCGTCGGCTACGACGTCGACTTCCTGCTCGGCCGCATCGCCGCCGAGCTCGGGCTGACCGAGGACCGGACGGTCGTGCTGGTCGGGGTCGGCAACCTCGGCCACGCGCTCGCGGGCTACGCCGGCTTCCGCTCCCGGGGATTCCGGGTGGTCGCCCTGCTCGACGTCGATCCCGACCGGATCGGCGAGTCCGTCGGCGGCGTCGCGGTCAGCCCGCTCGACGAGATGGAAGCACTTGTCGAACGCAACCAGGTGACGATAGGTGTCATCTGCACGCCGGCCGCGGCCGCGCAGGCAGTGTGTGACCGCCTTGTCTCCGCGGGAATCACGAGCATCCTCAATTTCGCGCCGATCGCGTTGTCGGTGCCGGTGGGAGTGGACGTGCGCAAGGTTGATCTCGCTGTGGAACTGCAGATCCTGTCGTTCCACGAGGCTCGCAAGCGTTCGGCGCCGGCCACGGGCGGTGTGGCCGCACCCACGCGTCCACCCGGCCGCCGGGCGGGCCGCCCCGGTGAGCCCGCCGACCCGCGGCTGGCCGTGGTGACCCGTGCGCCCACCGGGCCGCCGGCACCGGGAACGCGGGGCGCCGACGGCCCGCTGGTGGGC
>NZ_CEVIVD010000158.1:0-10292 GCF_982290655.1 Protofrankia sp. CiP1_Cm_nod3 | reverse complement strand
GAACAACCCGGCAACCGCCCCCCGAACCGCGGAACAACGTCCCGGGAAATGAGTACGAAAGTGGCTGCCCCAGCGACCACTTGTTCCCTCATGTGTATGAGCAACGATATTCGGCCGCGGGGCGGGAGCGAGGCTGCGGGGCGGGGAAGCGATATCGCGGGAACCACCGCGAGGACTACGAGGAGTGATTCATGGCCGTCTCCACGCCGGACGCACCGGCGGCAGGCGACGCTGGCGCGCCGCCGCCCGGGCAGTACAGCGGCGGGCAGCATGACGGCAGGAACCGTGACGACGGCGGAAACCGCGGCGGTGGCCGGCACGGCGGCGGGGATCATGGTGACGGGGACCACGGCGGCGGACGCCGCTGGCGCCGGCACGGCCACCGCGGCCACGGCGGGACCGGCGGGCCGGTCGGCGGCCGGTCACCGCTGAGCTCGTTCGCCGGCCATGCCGTCCTGGCCGTTCTCAGCGTCGCCTGCGTCTTCCCGATCTGCTGGATGTACGCGACGTCGCTGCGCCGCCCCGGCGACATCTACGACACGTCGCTGCTGCCCTGGCCGCTGTCGATCGGCAGCTACCGGCACGCCGCGGACGTGATCCCCATCGGCCAGATGCTGGTCAACACGTTCGTCGTGGCGTCGCTGACCGCCCTCGGGCAGCTGCTGACCGGCCTGCTCGCCGCGTACGCGTTCACCGCCTGGCGCTTCCGCGGGCAGCGGCTGCTCTACCTGCTGTTCGTGGGGACGTGGCTGGTGCCGTTCCAGGTGACGATGGTGTCCAACTACACGCTGCTGTTCCGGCTCGGCCTGCTGAACACGCTCGCCGGGGTGGTCATCCCGACGCTGTGCACGGCGCTCGGCGTCCTGCTGCTGCGCCAGCACATGGAGAGCTTCCCCAAGGAGGTGCTGGAGGCGGCCCGTATCGACGGCCGGTCGTCCTGGTCGACGCTGTGGACCGTCGTCGTGCCCAACCTGCGGCCGGCGCTGGCGGCGCTGGGCATCGTGCTGTTCATCAACGCCTGGAACGAGTACTTCTGGCCGTCGATGGTGCTCCAGCAGGCGAACTCCATGATCCAGCTCGGGCTGCGCGGCTTCCTCGGCGGGACCGAGGGCAACGACTGGGGCGGGATCATGGCCGCCTCCGGGCTCGCCTGCCTACCGATCTTCGGCCTCTACCTGGTACTCCAGCGGCACATCGTCAACGCCTTCGTCCACTCCGGCCTGAAATAGGACGATCCTGAAACCGAGTACCAGAACTCAGGGAGTACGTCTGTAGGAAACGCTTAATTTTTTCGTACCCATAAGGGGTGTTTCTCACAGATCGTACAGTGGTACTCGACGCCATCCCGCTCCCACCATTGCCAGATAGGTGCTCCGGGCCGGGCCGGCTTCCCGGCCCGGAGCACCGTCCACGCCGATGGATGGAGAGACGATGGACGGAGAGACGGTCGATCACCTGCCCCTGCGGCCGGCGGCCTCCGGCACTTCCACACCGATCGAGATCTTCTACGACCTGGCCGTGCTCCGACGGGTCGCCGACAGCCTCCGCGCCCTCGACTGGGACCTGCCCCCGGACGACGAGGCCCAGCCGTAGCCCTCTCGCCGGCAGGCCGGTGGCCCCGGCCGGTGAGCGCCGCCCAGAACTGGCACATCCCGAGCTGGCACGTCCAGAACCGACGACAGCCGCGAGTGCCCATCGACCCTGCCGACCATCCGTTCTGCCTGACCACCGCGGCTGCGCCCGAGGCTCGGTAGCGCTCCGACGTCATGCCGAAGCGCCGGAACACGTTCGGCCGCCGACATCCCCTCCCAGGCAGTCCCGCAGATCGGCTCCACGGGTCTTCCACGCGGTGATCCCAGCCTTGTCCACCGAATCGGCAACCACTGTGAGCACAAAACCGACGCCCGGAGAGTAACCGACGGGTCAGATCGAGGGGCATCCACGGTAGGATAAGGGGTATGAGTGAGCCTACTCAGAAGTACTCGATCACAATGCCTCGGGACATCGCCGAGGCCGCCCGTGCCCGCAGCGGCCCCTCGGGCCTGTCCGCCTACGTCGCCGCGGCCGTCGCCCGCCAGATCGAACGCGACAACCTCAACGAGCTCATCGCGGTCGCCGAGGCCGAGCACGGGCCGATCGGCGACGAGGAGATCCGATCCCGGCGGGATGCCCTGCTACAGGCCCGCGAGCAGCAGCGCTCTTCGGACCCACACGCGGCATGACCCGCCCGGTCGCCGTGCCGGGGGGCACACTGGTCCTCGACAGTGAAGGACTCGCCAGGGCCGTCCAGCGGGACCGCGACGTCACCGGCTGGCTCGCGCTGGCCCGCGCCGACGACATGCGTGTGATCACCAGCGCGGTGACCCTGGTCGAAGTGATCCATCCGCGGATCAGGCGTTCCGCCTTCGCGTGGGCCGTGTCCCGGATCGTCGTGGAGCCCGTCACGGAGCCTGTCGCCCGGCACGCGGCCGAACTGCTGGGGGAGGCGGGGCTGCACGGCCACAGATATGCGATCGATGCGGTGCTCTGCGCGACCGCGCTCGCCGCCCCTGGCCCGGTTACCGTGCTCACCTCGGATCCCGAAGATCTCAGGATGCTGTGCAGTACGGGAGAAGTCACCATCATCAAGATCTGAGGCCGAGGTCCACGGCGCCGACCACAGCCTACCTGGTGGATGTTGGTCGATATCCAATCGCATCCTGACGGATACTCTCAGTACTCGCAGATCCGTTGACCACGGCCGCCGATTCCAGCGGTGGCCGTTGTGCCATCCTGATATCAGGCAGGCCTTCCGACGGGAGGGAAGTCGCTGTGACTATGGATGCATTTCGTCGTCGTCGTGTTACTTTGAGCGAACTACGCGAGCACCGTGCGGACGTCTACGCGGTCGCGCAGCGCTACGGCGTCGGCAACATCCGCGTGTTCGGCTCGGTCGCGCGCGCGGAGGCGGACGAGGCCAGCGACGTCGACCTCCTTGTTGACCTTTCTCCAGGTCGAGGACTTTTTGATCTTGGTGGTTTCATCAGCGGAGCCGAGGCGGTCCTGGATGTCCGCGTCGACGCGACGACTGTGGCCGGCCTACGGCCCCGGCTGCGCGAGCAGGTGCTCGCCGAAGCCGTTGCGCTGTGAGATCTGATCAGGAGCGGCTGCGTGACATCGTCGAGCACGCCAACCTGATCAGTACGCATCTGCCCGCGTCGCGGGACGAACTGGACGCCGACGTCGTCCTCACCGCAGCTCTCGTCCGGTGGGTGGGGATCATCGGAGAAGCCACCGCCCGGCTGTCCGGTGCCTTCCGGAAAAGCCATCCAGATATTCCCTGGCAGCGATCACCGGCATGCGCAACCACCTCGTACACGGATACTTCGCGGTTGACGCCGATCTGCTCTGGATCGCGGTAACCGTCGAGATCCCCGGCCTCGCCCGGACGGTACGCGCATGGCTGAATGACTGACCGTTACCGCTGCTACGTCAGGCGGAAGGTTTCGGTGGTGGACAGGGCGGGGTCGCCGGGGCGGAGGTGTAGTTCTCCGCGGGCTGGGAGGAGGACGGTCGCGGCGACCGTGCGTTCCCGGCGGATGTCGCCGTTGTCGGCGACCCGGATGGGTGGGGTGGACAGCAGCGCGAAGTGCTCCTCGGGGTGCGGGCCGAGGGTGGTGAGCGCCGCCGTGGCCGCCTGGAGGCGGCGGACGGAGGAGTTGCGGGCGAAGACGTTGATCTCGTCGTGGGGGGCGAGGTCGGGGTGGAGGAAGTGGTTGGTGTGGACGGTCCGTGGCGCCCGCGTGGTCCGCAGCTCGTCGCCGACGATCTCTAACCAGGCGGCCTGGGTGGCGTCACGGAGAGTCAGCGAGCGGGAGCTGGCCAGCCGCAGGCCGCGCAGGACGTCGAGCGCTTCCTCAACGCTCGCCGCCGTGTCGAGCAGGTGCCGGACGGCCAGGTACGGGGGCAGGCCCGCCCGCCAGTCGCCGCCCAGGACGAGGTTGATCCCGATCGCGAGGCCGCGGCTGTTCAGGCCGAGGTAGCCGAGCAGGCCGCCGAAGCTCAGCACGAGTGAGCGGCCGATCGGCGAGGCGACGTCGAGGACGGCGATCTGGTCGTCGAGGTCGCCGCTCAGGTCGACCGTCTGGGCGAGCAACGGGCCGGTGGGTGGCGGGTAGCTGGTCGCATAGGTGGTGCAGTCACCCGCGGTAATCGTCTCGCCGGCCCGGCTGTGGGGGTCGCGGGGGATCCCGGCGGAGATCCCGCCCGGGGCGGGGGGCACGGTGGGAATCCGGGTCGGGACCGCGCTGGAGGCGGCCCCGGAAACCACGTCGGGGGCTGCGCTGGGAACCACGCCGAAGGTGGCGGTGGGGATTCGGGTGTAGCCGAGGATTTCGCGGCGCAGCTGGAGCAGCCAGGCCTCGTCCTCGGTCAGGCCGGCGCCGGACGCGAGCCCGGCGACCTCGGCCGCGAGCCGCGGGGCGGCCCGCTCGATCTCCGCGCGGTGGCGGGCGATCGTCGGGCGCAGGCCGTCCAGCGTCACCGGGGCGGGCAGCAGCCGGCCGAGCCGGCAGACGTGGTCGTCCACGAACGACCGCAGCCGCCCCGCCAGCGCCGCCCCGTGGGCCCGGCCCAGCTCCGCCGGTGGCCCGTCCGCCCTGATCAGGACGGTCACTCGGCCTCCCCCGACACGCTCACGGGCGGACTTTCGGGTGTTCGGTGAGGGTTTTCTTCACGAGCGGCCATTCGTCGGCCAGGACGCTGTAGTAGACGGCGTCGCGGCGGCGGCCGTCCGGCATGGGGTTGTAGCTGCGCAGCACGCCCTCCTCGATCGCGCCGATGTTGCGCAGGCCGCGGCGGGCCCGGGTGTTCAGTACGTCGGTCTTGAACTCCACCCGCAGGGCGCCCAGGCGTTCGAATGCGTGTTCCAGCAGCAGCAGTTTGGCCCACCGGTTGGTCCCGGTGCCGCGGAAGTCGCGGCCGAGCCACGACCAGCCGATCTCCAGCCGGGCGTCCGGCGCGGAGAGGTTGCCGTAGCTCATGCTGCCCGCGGTCCGGCCGGTGCGCCGGTCGGTGATGACGAAGACGTGCCGCCGGCCGGCGAGGTGGTCGGCGAGGGTGGCGTCGAAGAACGCCTCGAAGTCGGCGTCGGACTCCACCCGGGAGACGAAGTAACGCCAGATGTCCGGGTCGAGGGCGATCGCCCGCAGCGACTCCCGGTCGGCCTCGGTGACGGGTGTGAGGCGGACGTGGTCGTTGCCCAGGACGGCCGGGCCGGCCGTGCGCCAGTCCACCCGGTGCTGGGCCGCCGGCCGCTGGGCCGCCAGGTCCCCGGCCACCGGTCAGGCCCCCGCCGGGACGTGCCTGGACAGGATGTCCACGCAGTCGCGCAGGGTGTGCATCCTGGCCAGGTCGTCCTCGGTGAGGCAGGCGGTGTCGACGCCGGTGTCCCGGCACAGCGAGGTCAGGAACAGGACCTTGTTCAGCGAGGTCAGCCCGTAGGTGCCGGTGAGGCCGACGTCGGGCTGGATCTCCCCGGGGGCGATGTCGACGGCCAGTACCGCGGCCAGGTTCTCCCGGGCGGCGGTCTCGATGCCGGGCCGCCTGGATTCGTCAGGCCGCGTGCTGTCAGGCCGCGTGCTGTCAGGCCGCGTGCTGTCAGGCCGCATGGATTCCCTTTCTCGGGTCGCCGAGCTGGCGCTGGTACACCGCCCGGATCTGCTTGCGCCTGGGCTTGTACTGGGACGTCAGCAGGCCGTTGCCGATGCTGAACGGCTCGTCGGCCACCACCACCCGGTGGATGTACTGGTCGCCGCCGAGCGCCCGGTTGGTGGCGGTGAGCTGCGCGGCGATGGCGCCGGTGTCCACCGGCACCGACGCCGGTGAGACGACCGCCACCAGCTCGGTCTGGGCCGGGCAGTAGAGCACGCACTCGGCGATCGCCGGGCTGGACTTCAGATGCTCCTCGATCCGCCTGACGACGATCTTCCTGCCGTTGTCCAGCACGATCGTGTCGTCGGCGCGGCCGAGGACGAACAGGAAGCCGTCGGCGTCGAGGTGCCCGAGGTCGCCGGTGCGCACGACGCCGTCCGGGCCGAAGACCCGTTCGCTGTCGCCGGGCTCGCAGTAGGCGTACCGCCGGTTCACCGGGTGCTCGGCGCGGACGCTGATCACCCCGCCGTCGCCGATGATCACCTGTTTGCCCGGCAGCACCTGGCCCACGCTGCCCGCCCGGTGCGCGCCCGGGTGGTTCTTGGCCACGATGCACGTCTCGTTGAGGCCGTAGCCCTCGTAGATCGGCAGGTCGAGCCGGTTGAGGAACGCGAGGGTGGCGGGGTCGGCGGGCGCCGAGCCCGTCCACAGGTAGCGGATGCGGCCGCCGAAGATGTCGCGGGCGGCGTCGGCGAGGTCCCGGCCGGTGCGCCGGGCGTGGCGTTCGATCTGGCCGCGGGCGCTTTCGAAGAAGCCGGGCACGCCCATGACGACGGTCGGCCGCACCTGGGTGAGCGCGACGAACGCCGACTCGTAGGTGCAGACCGTGACGTCGTGGCCGTACCGCAGCGCCGAGTACACCCAGTAACGCTGCTGGAGCAGCGACAGCGGCAGGAACACCAGCAGGTTGTCGCCGGGGCCGTGGCCGAACATGTCCTGGACGGCGTCCAGCGAGCTGTCGATGCTGCCGGCGGTGGCGCCGAGGCCCTTGGGCGTGCCGGTGCTCCCCGAGGTGAACTTGATCGTGGTGATCTCGTCGGGGGCGTACCTGACCGGTGGCGGCGGGGCCGCGCCAGCCGTGCCGGGCAGGCCGGGCAGGTCGTCGAGCAGGGTCGTGAGCTGTTCGACGCCGGGGATGCCGCACGGACGGTCGGTGAACAGCAGGGAGAGGCTGTAGCGCTCCATCAGCTCGCCGGTGGGGGTGAACTTGCCCGGTTCCAGGCCGGCGGTGACGACCTTCAGGCGCAGGGCCGCCAGGTCGAGCACCACCCACTCGAGGCTGTTGGCGGCAAGGATGCCGATCCGGTCGCCCGCGCCGAGGCCGCGGGCGCGCAGCCCGGCCGCGACCAGGCCGGACAGCCGCCAGACCTCGGCGAGCGGGATCTCGCGGGTGCCGGCCAGCCTGGTGACGTGCAGCGTCCCACGGTTCGGCGTGGACGCCAGAAGTTCGTTGATCATGCAGGTCTCCCGCTGGGCTGGGTCCGCGAGGCGTCCGACGGGTGTCCGGCCGCGTGGGCCGCACCGAGCGGGCCGAGCGGGCCGAGCGGCCGGGGCGGGTGGAAGAAGGTGACCCGAGCAAGTGTGATCTTGCTACCCGGCGGGACCAGCTCGACCGTGGCAGGCCACTGCCGCGGCGCCGGCTGGCCGAGGGCTTCGGCCAGCCGGGCGGCGAAACGCGGCATCACCGGCGTGGCCGCGTGCGCGAGCAGCCAGGCGGCGGCCAGCTCCAGCGCCGTGGCCGTGCGCACCTCGTCCGGCATGCCGCCGGCCTGTGCCAGCGCGCGTTCCCGACGGCTGAACCGGACCGTGTCGGTGACCAGGGCGTCCAGCTCGGCGGTGGCCTGGTTGAGCGAGAACCCGCCGGGGCGCAGGCTGGCGGCCAGCGCGCCGAGCCGGGCGGCGAGCTGGCCGAGGAACCCGGCGTGCTCGGGCGTCCAGTTGCCGGCGTCGGGGGCCACCCCGCCGTGGTGGTCGGCCACGCGCTCGCCGAGGTCGTGCAGCCAGGCCTGCCAGGTGCCGATCAGGGTGGCGGTGAGCGTGTGCTCGTAGGCGTCGAGCGTGAAGTTCGTCCGCTCCACCTCGGGACGGTTGCGGGCGAGGAAGTAGCGCACGGCGTCCACACTGTCGGCGTCGAGGATCTGCTTGCCCCAGACGGCGTGCCGGCGGCTGGTGGAGAACTTCCGGCCGTCGTAGAGGAGGAACTCGTTGACGTGGTAGTCGATGTCCGGTGTCCAGCCGGGCAGGGCGAGCCGGTAGAGCGCCGGGTAGAGGATCGCGTGGTAGAAGCTGTTGTCGTAGCCGAAGAAGTGGACGATCTTCCAGTCGTCGGCCGGCCTGGCGGCCGTCCAGTCGCGGCCGAGGCGCTCGCCGAGCCGCTGGATGCCGTGCAGGAAGCCGAAGGCCATCTCCGGCCAGGCCCAGATCACCTGGCCGGCGCCGTCCGTCTCACGTGGGGTGATACCCCAGTCACTGGGATGGCTGACCGGGAGGTCGATCCGCTCCCGGCGGAACAGCCGGGCGGCGAGCTCCCGCAGCCGGGCCGGGACGCGGCCGCGGCGCTGGTGGTCGAGCACCGCGTCGGCGTGCTCGTGCAACGGCAGCACGTAGCGGCGGGCCGTACCGGCGACGGGCGCCCCGCCGGAGGGCCCGGCGACGGGGCCGGCCAGGTCGACCACGGTGTTCGGCTCGCCGCACAGCTCGCAGATGTTGCCGGCGGTGGCCTCGCCGCACCCCGGGCAGCCGCCGTGGACGTCGGCCTCGTAGAGGTACTGGCCGGTCTCCGGGTCGAACAGCGCGGGCCCGTCGGTCGAGGTGACCGCCTCGGCGCCGACCAGCCTGGTGAAGAAGTCCGTCAGCGCGGGGACGTAGCCGGGGTCGGCGTTCGTGACGGTGTACTGGTCGAGCGGGATGTCCATCAGCCGCAGGGTTTCCGCGATCTCGGCGCTGTAGTGCGCGGCCACCTCGGCGCTCGACCAGCCCTCCCGGCGGGCGCGGTCGGCCACGTAGGACTGGAAGTCGTCGCTGCCGGTCAGGTGCCAGGCACTGGCACCGTTCATCCGCTGGAACCGGACGTAGGCGTCGGCGCCCAGGTACGGGCCGGCGAGGTGGCCGAGGTGCAGGTCGCCGTTGGGGGTGGGCGGTGTGGAGAAGACGAACACCGGACGGTCGCCGTGCTCGCTGGCCACCGGGGCCGCCGAGGAGACCGCGCGGGCGCCGTCGCGCCAGTACTGGGTGAGGAAGACCAGGTCCTGCTCCCCGGTGTTCGCCACCACGTGGTCCTCGAACGGCTCGAGCAGGGCGACGGTGCCCGCGGCGACCGGGTGGTGCGCGGCTCCCACGACGAGCTCGCCGCGGCCGGCGACGATGACCAGCAGCTCGGTCTCGTCGTGCCGCTGGTGCGCCGCGGCGCCGCCCGGCGCGATGCGGCCCCAGGCCGCGCCGGTGCCCAGCCCGTCGACCGCGCTCATGTCGATCCCGAACGCCGCGGAGAACACGGCGTCGGCAGAACGGTCGATGATCATATGGTGTCCTTCCCGTCGAGCCCGTCGAGCAGGTCGGCGGCCGCGGCGGCGATCGCGGGGGCCAGCCGGTAGCCGGAGCCGCCCGCCGCGCCGGCGAACAGCACCCGGCCGTCGGCGGTGACCGGGCGCACGATCGGCGCGCGGTCGGGGCTGTAGGCGTCGCAGAACACACGGCCGGAGACGCAGTACGGGGCGAACCCCGGGGCGTGGCGCGCCAGGACCGCCCGGCCGCGGTCGAGGTCGTCGGCGGACAGCCCGCCGGTCAGCGCGTCCGGGGTGACGTCCCAGTCGGGCGAGGTGTAGCTGAACAGCCAGTGGCCGCGGTGCGCCAGCGGCAGCAGGAAGGCATCCTCGTCGTGGAAGACGGTCACGCGGTCACGCGGGGTGACGGGGCGTTCGACGTGCAGGGCGACGACCTTCTTGATCCGGACGCCGAGCGGGGCGAGCAGCTCCGGCCAGGGCAGCCAGGGGCCCGGCGCCAGCACGACACGGCCGGCGGTGAGCCGGGCGCCGGTGCCCAGCGTGAGGACGACGCCGGCCGGGGCGGACCGCACGGCGGTGACCGCGCTGCCCTCCCGGAACGCCGCGCGGCCGCGCAGCCGGGCGGCCAGCAGTTCGGTGAGCGCCGCGACGTCGGCGTGGTGGGCGCCGTCGCCGTCCCAGCCCCGCTCGGCCGGGCGCGGCCGAACCTCGGGAAGCGCCTCGGGAAGCGGCCCGGGAAGCGGGCGCAGCCGCGCCTCGGGAAGGTAGTGCTCCCGGACGGCGGCATCGTCCGCGCTGATCACGGTCATGCCCACCGGGTGGATCGGCACCCGAGGGTCGCGTTGGCGCAGGCCGGCGTACCAGCGCTGGCTGTAGGCGGCCATCGCCCGCACCCGCGGGGTGGCCCCGCGCGGGAAGTGCAGCCCGGCGGAGAACCGGGACGCTCCCCCGCCGGCCAGCCCCCTGTCGACCACCACAACCCGCCGCCGCGGCGCGCGGGCCAGCACCTCGGTGGCCACCAGGCAGCCGACCACGCCGGCCCCGACCACGACAACGTCGGCGTCAGCGTCCCCAGCCCCAGCCCCGGCCCCGGCCCCG
>NZ_CEVIVD010000157.1:8125-11606 GCF_982290655.1 Protofrankia sp. CiP1_Cm_nod3 | reverse complement strand
ACCAGCTGATCGTGATCTGGGTGTGCGGGCGCTGGATGTGCGTTCTCGAGCCGTCGGCGTCGGTGTGGTTGGGGGTGCGGCGGGCGGTGATCGTGGGCTGGGCTGGCCGGTGCCGGGCCCAGGTGTGGAGCAGATCGGCGAGATGGGTGGTGAGCGTGTCGCTGTCCGGCCCGTGGGTGGTGATGCCGAGCTCGAGGGCGTCGTCGGTGGGTTCGCGGGCGGTGAGGTAGGCGAGGGTGCCGCCGTCGTGGAGTGCGGCTCCGCCCCAGCGCAGGGCAGGGTCGGCGAGGCCGCCGGCGCGGGCGGCGGTGCTGACGGACAGCCGCCCGTAGGAGCGGTCGGTGGCGGTCGCGAGCCACAGGTCGAGATGTTCGGCGGGCTCGTCGTGACGGACGTGGATCCCGGTCCAGCGCCGCTGCGGCGGGTGGTGGAGCGCGTCGGCGAGCGCGGGATGGTCGTACGGCTCGGCAGCGTCAATCTTGAGGACGATGTCGTCGGCGAGGCGGACGTGGCCTTCGAGGCGTTCGGCGCTGCCGCGCATCGGGACGAAGCCGCAGACGACCGCGGAGGTGCTGGTCATCTGGCCGGGCCGGTGGTGGTCGAAGGCGAGGGCGCGGGTCAGGCCGCTGCCGTGGAGCCGCAGCGGGACGACGGCGCGGCCACCGACCCGCAGCTGGTCCCACCAGGCCGGCATGAGGTCCGTCGCCTCGGCGGTGACGATCAGCCGGTCGTAGGGTGCGCGGTCCGGGTGACCGAGCGCGCCGTCGCCGCAGCGGACATGGACCTGGTAGCCGGCCGTGCGCAGGTGGGCGGCGGCGCTGGCGGCGAGGTCGTCGTCGAGTTCGATGGTGACGACGTCGCCGCTCTGGCCGACGAGCTCGGCGAGGAGCGCTGCGTTGATGCCGGTCGCGGTGCCGATTTCCAGGACGCGGTCGCCGGGCTGTGGGGCGAGCTGTTCGAGCATGGTGGCGACCAGCGTCGGGCTGGACGCGGACGACAGGGAGGTGCCGTCGGCGGCGCGCCGGGTGACGACCGGCTTGCGGCCGTAGGCGACGTCAAGATCGATGCCCGGTAGGAACAGGTGCCGCGGCACCGTGCGGAACGCGGCCTCGACCTGCGGTGTGTGGAACGTCCCCCAGCCTTTGATGTAGTCGGTGAGAGCGTCGCGTAGCCGCGCGGCCCGCTGCTCGTCGACATCGTCAGCATCGCCGGCCGTGGTGGCACTGTCGTGGCCGGTGCTGGTGGTGTCGTCTGGCCTGGCCGCGGGTTCGTCGGCGGGCGCGGTCCTGGTGGGGCTGGTGCCCGGTGGGTCGAAGATAACCGTGCTGGCGGCGGTGGCGAGGATGTGCTGGTCGGTGGCGCTGACGCCGTGTCGGTTGAACAGGAACAGCAGATGGTGGATGAGCACGCCGCGCAGGCCACGGGTCAGCGTCCCGGTGGCGGCCAGGGCGGCGATGCTACGGCCGGCGTGTTCGAAGGCGCCGGCCCAGGCCGGGGCGGTGTGCAGGGGGCTCGCGGGGGTGTCGGCGCCGGCGGTGACCAGGGTGCGGACGGCAAGAAGCGTCTGCTGCCCCGGTACGGCGGCCGGCGCGGGCGGGGTGCGGTGGGCGGCGAGGCGGGTCCAGCAGTCACCCTGCTCGTAGGTGTCGAGGCCGGCGGCGCGCAGTAGCCGGGCGGCGAGAACGACGGGCAGTTCGCGGCGGAGCGCGGGGCCTGTGTCGGCGAGGTGGTCGAGCAGGTGACGGCTGTCGGTGCTGAACAGCTCGTGCGCCAGGTCCATGCCGGCCGGGCCGCCGAACGCCTGGGTTTCGGGCTCGTAGCGGGTCTCGGTCCACGACCGGATCGCGCCGCGGCCGAGGAGGGCGTCGGCGAGCTGCTCGACAACCTGCCCGGTCGCGGGGCGAAGCCGCAGCCGCCAGGTGTCGCCCTTGCGCACGAACCACCAGGCCTCGACGGTGCCGGCGTGCTCGGCGTCGACGAGCAGGGGCCGCAGGTGTGCTGCGGCCATCTGTTCGGCGGCTCGCCAGTCCGCGCAGACAAGGTTGAGCTGACGCCAGCTGCCGCTGGCCGGGGATGTGGTCATGTCGGTGTCCTGTCGTCGGCTGGGGTTCAGGTGAGAAGCAGGCAGGAAGGCCAGGCAGCGGACGTGGCCGTGGCGGGCGTGACTGTGGCGGGTGTGGCGAGGGTGTGTGCGACGAGGGCGATCCCGGCGCGGCCGTCGATGAGCCCGGGCGCCGGGCAGGGGTCGGTCGCGTGGTCGAGGAACGCGCGAACCAGGCCGGGGAGCACCGGGGCGAGGCTGGTGGTGGAGGCGTCGGCGGCGGCGAACCAGGCGGTAAGCGTCACGCCCGCCCAGCCGTGGCAGATGGTCGGGGTGGTGAGCCGGGCGAGCTGGGCCGGGTCGCCGAGGCAGGCGGCGAGGGCGTGTTCCGCGGCGGCCTGGCGGGTGCGGTCGCCGCGGGCGAGTGCGGCGAGCTGCTGGGCACGGGCGAGTCCGGGGACGCCGTAACACCACGACGGCCGGGCCGGACCGGCCTGGGTGGGCCGGCCGGCCCGCAGGTCTGCGGCGGTGAGGTGCTCGGGCCACCACGGCCCGGCGGGTGCGGGCTGGCGCCAGGTGTCGAGCCAGTCGCTGATCCGGTCGATGGCCTCGGCGTGCCCGGCAACGGTGACACCGGCGCGCAGCGCGAGCGCGAGGAACGCGAGCGGGCCGCCGATGCCGTGGGCTGTCCCCAGGTTGGCGTGACCGCCCAGGTTGTCCGGGTCGTCGGGGGGCGGGTCGCTGGCCCACCAGCCGGGCGCGTCGGCTCCGATGGTGTCGTGGGCGGGCAGCGGTCGGGTCAGCGCGACCAGGTAGTCCAGGACGTCGCGGACGAGGGGGCCATCCGGGTCGCGTCGCAGCAGGTACGCGCCGAGCCCGGTCAGGCCGCGGACGACGTCGAACTCGGCGAGCCGGGGCCGCTGCGCCGCGGTGATCCGGGCCCGGGCCGCCACCAGCCGCGTCCGGGTGAGAGCGGCGACAGCGGCGTCCAGCGTTGCCAGCGCCTCCCGGTACCGGTGGGGTGCGGCCGTGGCGGCGGCGAACGCGACTGCCGGGGCGCCGAACCACAGCCCGGCGCCGCGTCCGACGCTGAGGCCGCCGGCGGTCGCACAGCGCAGCCACTGGTGGACGAGCCCGTCACGCCGGTCGGGGGGTGTGTGCAGCGCGTGGAGAAGCGCGATGCCGGGCGCGCCCTTGGACAGGGACTGGTGGTGCCACCGCCGGCTGGCCGGCGCATCCTGTTCGTCCTGCTCGTCGCCGCCGGGCGGTGGCGGGTCGGTGAGCTCGGCGGCGATGCCGGCGGCGAGCGCGTGCGCACGCGCGAGGTCGGCCTCGGCGAGCCACAGCCCGCGGCGGACAGCGGTGGTCCGCGTCATCGCTGTGCTCCGGCGGCGTCGGCGAGGGCGATCGCGCGGGCGAGCCGGTGGGTGCGGGTCTCGG
>NZ_CEVIVD010000157.1:6716-7868 GCF_982290655.1 Protofrankia sp. CiP1_Cm_nod3 | reverse complement strand
TGTCCGCGCCGGGGCCGTGGACCCGGTTGTGGTGCAGATGGAGCAACGACCTCAGCACCCCCGCCGGTGTCACTCCCGTCTGTCCGGCGCCGAGGAGACGGGCGTAGGCGCTGGCCGCGTCATGGCGTGCCCGCCACGTCGCCGCGACGGTCACGCTTGCGAGCGCGGGCACGGGTGGGGCGGCAGCTTCCGGGGCGTCGAGGCTCGTGTAGGCGGCGGCGAGCTGGAGGGCTTGGCGCCGGACGTCCCGGTCCACCGGGACGGTTCCGGTGCCGTCGCGCTGTGCGATCAGCCAGGCCAGCCCGGCGGCCCGGCCGCCCAGGACCGCGCCGGCGAGGTTGGCGAGGCTGGCCGCGGTCAGTGCCTGCTGATCGCCGTCATCCGCCGCGGTGGGCGTGGCCAGTTCGGCGAGAGCGGCGGCGGAGTCCGCGGCGAAGAGCTCTTCGGCGGCGGCTTGGGCGGCGCCCCGGCCGTAGCGGGCCGGCTCCGGCCGGTAGGTGTCCAGCGCCAGCGTGTCGGCCAGGCCGTGGCGGCGTAGCTCGGCCACCCATGCGCCGGCTCGGGCGGCGGCCCGCCCGTAGTCGGCGCCGGCGGTATGTAGCCGGATCCGCAGGTGCGGTGCCGGGTCGCGGTAGCGGACGAACCACCACCGCGGTGGGGTGTTCCATTCCGCCAGCAGGGTTGGGAGATGTTCCACCAGGACGGTGGTGAACCCGTCCGGGTCTCCGTAGATCTTCGCGTAGAGCATCCCCGTGCCCGGCAGGACGTCGTCGCCGGGGTCGACCAGCGGCAGTGGCCCCGGCCGGGTCAGGACGGCCGGGGCACGGGCCGGGGCCGCGGTGCTCGCCATCGGGATCAGGACCTCGTGCGCACGACCCTGGCACCATCCGTACTCGCCTTCGGATGGTGCCTCGGTCAGCGTCACCATCGGCTCCGCCGAAGGCGTCGTTCGCGCCGGACCGCGCAGGTGGGCGCGCAGCAGCGCGACGTGCATCGGGTCGTCCAGCCGCAGTCGCAGCTGCCGGTCGGCGACACCGACAGCGATCTGTTCGGGCAGCCGCAGCCGGTCCCGCAGCGCGGTCAGCGCCGCCGCCCACGTGGGCAGCGGCGCGTCCGCGCCGGGCAGCGCGCCGAGCGGGATCCGCCAGCGAG
>NZ_CEVIVD010000157.1:5191-6675 GCF_982290655.1 Protofrankia sp. CiP1_Cm_nod3 | reverse complement strand
GGCGCGGGCGACGTCGACCAGCAGCCGCGCCAGCGGCGGCACCGCGTGCCGCGCCGCGGCGCACACCAGCGTCGGCTCCACCACCCGCCGCCACGACAGCGACACCACATACATCCGGTCCAGGTCCGCCGTGACGGCGAGATCCCGCAGGTCGAGGCCGTCTACCTCGCCGGCTCGGCCGGCTCGGTGTTCACCGATGCTGATGACCGCGGGCAGTACCGGCGGGACGGCCAGGACGTTGCCCGCCCGCGCCCGGCGTGGCGGGAACGACATCTGTGCCGGCAGTGCGCCGTCCACCGCGACCGGCAGCGACGCGTACGCCCCGGCGAGCCGGTCCCGCTCGGCACGGGGCAGCAGGGAGAGGAAGCGGCCGCTGGTCGCGACCGCCGACTGCCCGATCCCGGCCACCGCGAGCAGGAAGTCCCCGGCGTCCAGTGCCGCCGCCGAGACCGCCAGGACCTCGACGCACAGGTCCAGATGCGGCGGTATCCGCGGCGGTCCGCCCCGAGCGTCGGCACGGGAGCGGGCCGTGCCCTGCCCCAGATGGTCGATCATGTCATCGTCCAGCAGGACCTCGCGGACGCCGTCCAGCGCGGCCTGCTGGGCCAGCGCCAGCAGCCGTTCGTCCCGGCGGCTCAGCTCCGCCCGGCGTCCGTTGTCCGGGTCAAGGTAGTGACGGGGATAGCCCAGCCCGCCGGTGACTGCCACGAGCTGGGCTATCGGCACCACCGTCCCGGGGCCGAAACGGTCCAGGAACCGGCGGTGGTACTCGCGCAACGCTGGTGCGCCGCCGGGATGTGGGCTGAGCCGGACCAGCGCGCTCGCTGCCGACGCGGCCTCCACGGAGACGGCGGCCGGCAGAGTGACGTCCACCGCGAGCCGCAGGTCCACCGCGATGGGCGGCATGCCAGTGTCGGCCAGCACCCGCATCCGCGCAGCCATGGCTGTCTCCCCGGAACCGGATGCCGACTCCCCGGGACCAGATACGGGTAGGGGCTGATTGGTCAGCGTCTCGTGGATCGTCCGCAGCTCACTGACCAGCGGCGCGGCCTCCGGCACTGCCGCCGCGTCCACCGCCGCCAGCTCTGCCAACAGATGGCCGAGACCGTCGGCCACGGTCAGCGGCGGGCGCAGGCTGCTGATCAGCGCACCCGCGGCGACCAGGTCGGCGAGCAGCTCGCGTACCGCGGGTTCACCGGCCCGCGGGAACTCGGCGGCGAGCTTGTCAACCAGCACGCCGACGGCGACCGGGGAACGGGCAGTCTCAAGCGCGTACCGGACCGGTGCCGTGTGCCGGACTGACAGGGTGGCCGCCGTCGCCGGGCGCCCGCTCACGTACGGCCACCAGGGCACGGCCAGCCGGCCACCCCGCACCACGGCGAGATCGTTGGCCACCACGGGCAGCCGGCCCAGCAGGCCGGGACAGGACTCCAACCATGTGATCACGGACGCCAGCCAGGCGGCGTCGGCGCGCGCCACGGCCC
>NZ_CEVIVD010000157.1:2312-4505 GCF_982290655.1 Protofrankia sp. CiP1_Cm_nod3 | reverse complement strand
ATAAGGCAGGTGTGGGGTGCGGCGCCGTACCGGAGACCGCTGTCAGCCCTGCCAGAAGCGTGATCACGAGTGCACCACCTTCGCCCCGCGTCGGGGGACGCCGAGGAGAGGGGATACCCGCGGGATACCTCGGGGAGGATCACGAGCCCACTGACCCGAAGCCGTCGTCCGGGCTGTCACACCGTGGTGGCACTTGTACGATCACGCTGTGAGACGGGCCGCGACATCACCCAACGAACAGATACGCGCCGCGCGCCTGCGCCACCCATCCGCGTGCACGCCAGGCGAGCCCCTGTCCCGTCAGGAGCTTGCCGAACGGGTCAACCGGTGGATCTACGAACAGGACCAGAAGATCGTCGAGATCGACGCCAACTACATCGGCAAACTGGAACGCGGAGTCATCCGCTGGCCGCAGCGCCGCTACCGGGAGGCCCTGCGCGCGATCCTCCGAGCGGAGACGGACCGGGAACTGGGCTTTCGTCGCCCAGCGCACTGTCAGGAATCCCCGAAGGACCGGGAGGAGGTCGGGCTCAACACGGGTGGAAACGAGGAGGAGACAGTGCGGAGACGAAGTTTCATCCAACTCGGAACAGCACTGATCATGACCTCCCGCCAGGACCGCCCCAAGCCGGATCCGGTCGCCACCACGGCAACGGTGGCCTCCCAGCCGAACAGCAGCGACCGGTCAGAGCCGATCTCAACCGATGCGCTGAGGACCCAGATCGCACGCGCGAAGCACGCCTACCAGTCCTGCCGCTATACGGAACTGGACGTGACCCTGCCAGCTTTGCTCGCCGCCCTCGGCAGCGCCGAGGAGGACCGGGCCAGTGAGGTGACCTCGATCGATTCTCTGCGTGCTCACGCCTACCAGATTGTCGCGAGCGTCGAGTTGAAGCGCGGCAACGAAGGCCCGGCGTGGCTTGCGGCCGATCGGAGCATGAACGCGGCTACCCGCTCCGGGAATCCGCTCGACATAGCATCCAGCGCCCGGGTCGTGACGCATGCCCTGATGCGCGCCCGGCAGTTCGGCGACGCCGCTACCGTCGCCAGCAGCGAGGCGACTCGGCTCTCCCAGAACTGGGAGCAGCCCAGCCCGGCTGCGTTCTCCGTCTATGGCGCGTTGCTGTTGCGGGGCGCCGTCGCCGCTGCTCAGGCAGACAACCGCGGCGAGACAGCCACATTGCTCGACGAAGCCGCCGAAGCCGCCAGGCGGGTTGACCGTGACGGCAACGAACATTGGACTGCCTTCGGGCCCACCAACGTTGCCCTTCACCGAGTGCACGTCGCGGTTGTTCTCGGCGATGCCGGGATGGCTCTCGATCATGCTCGGGCGGTCGATCCACAGGCCGTTCCAGTGATCGAACGGCGAGCTGCCCTCTACATCGACATTGCCCGCGCGCACAGCCAGCGTGGTAACTACGGACAGGCTGTCCAGGCCATCATTGCGGCCGAGCGAACGGCCCCGGAGGAGCTGGCCAGACGGCCCGCCTCCCATCGGCTGATCCTCCACATTCTGACAAATGCGACCGGGTCTGCGAAACGCGCCGCGCATGAGGTGGCGATCCGTTCGGGTGTCGCCGCGTGACGGGACGGCGAAACCGGGTTCTCTACGTCGTTGTCTGTGCGGCAGGAGTCGCACCTTACGTTGGCCGTCTCGTGGCCCTGGCTCAAACCCGAGGATGGGATGTCTGCCTGATCGCGACATCGGCAGCCGTGGTGTTCATCGATGTGCCGGCGCTTGAAGAGCAGACCGGTCATCCCGTGAAGAGCGTCTACCGCCAGCCAGGCGAGTCACGGTCAAACGCGTTCCCGCGGGCGGATGCGGTCATTGTTGCCCCGGCGACCTACAACACGATCAACAAGTGGGCCGCCGGTATCAGCGACAACTACGCCCTGGGCGTTTTGGCCGAGGTGTTCGGGTTGGGTATCCCGGTCGTCGTTCTGCCGTTTGTCAACTCGGCTCTGGCGGCGCACTTCGCCTTCCAGCGCAGCGTCACCGAGTTGAGGAAAGCCGGAGCACACGTTCTCATGGGACCTGGCGCCTGGCAGCCGCATGAGCCCCATACCGGCGGCCAGCACTTGGACACGTTCCCATGGGAACTCGCACTTGACGAGGCGGCCCAGATGAGCACGAGCGGGTGACTGTCCCGCACCCGCCTCCTCTTTCAGCCAGCCGCCCGGAAGCGGATTAGC
>NZ_CEVIVD010000157.1:0-1987 GCF_982290655.1 Protofrankia sp. CiP1_Cm_nod3 | reverse complement strand
GAGGGCGGGCCGGCTGGGTCGCCGAACGCCACCGGTGGCTGGCGGGGTACGCGGGACGGCCGCACTGGCCTGGTCCGGGGCCGTGGTGTCCGCGTGGGGCACGCCGCGTCGGCCGGGAGCGCGACCGTCGACCTCCCCCGCGTCCGTGTTTCCCGGCCGTGCCAGCGGGCGCGCACCGGCTGCGCGGGCCGGGGGTCTGGGGGCCCGTCAACGAGAACGCACCCGCCTGCCTGGCAAGATCGCGACTTGTCGAAGGTCCGTGATCGCCGGGAGACGGGTGCGTCGTGTTCGAGGGTACGGGTGCGGGGCTGGCCGCGTTGCTGGGGCTGGCGGGGTGTGTGGTCCGGGACCTGGAATGGGAGAAGGACGGGTCGGCGACGCTGCACGTGCTCGCCGCGCCGGGGGCGGTGGCGTGCTGCCCGGACTGCGCGACCGCGTCGGGGCGGGTCAAGGAGTGGGCCGCGCACAGCGCGGCGCACCTCGCGCTGGTCCCGGTGCGGGTGACGCTGCACAAACGGGTGCTGGCCTGCGAGAACGGCGACTGTGTCCGGACACGGTTCGTCGAGGACGTCGCGTTCACGGCGCCGGGTGGGCGGGTGACGCGCTGCGCGCTCGACACGGTGGCGCACCTGATCGGGGACGCGATGGTGTCGGTCGACACGGCCGCCCGCTGGGCGGGGATCGCCTGGCACACCGCGCACGGCGCGTTCGTCGCGCTCGCGGAGCGGGAGGGGATCAGGGTCGGTGACCCGTCCGAGGTCGGCGAGGTGCTCGCCGCGGCGCTCGCGGACGCGGCCGCCGCGGACCCGGGCCTGGCCGGTGACCTTCTCGCCGGCGAGTCCGGCGACGCGGAGGATCCGGACAGCGAGCCGGTCGGCGGCCACCTCGACGTTCTTTCCCCTGGCCCGCCCGACACATCCACGCCCGGCCAGGCGTCGAGGCTGGTCAGCGGCCCGGCGGCGGACCCGGCCACACCGGCCGGCGGCGCGGCGGCCGGGCCGGACGCCCGCCGGCGGATCCAGGCGGTGTTCGGAACGCTTCCGGACGTCCGCGTCCTCGGGATCGACGACCACCGCCGTGGCCGCCCGCGCTGGCACCGCGACCCGGTCACCGGGAAATCGGTGCGGGACGCGGACCGGTGGACGACGGGTTTCTACGACTCGACCGGCGGCAACGGTCTGCTCGGCGCCGTCGAGACCCGCACGAAGATGCCCGCCGTCGCGTGGATCCTCGCGCAGCCGGCCGAGTGGCGCGCCGGGATCCAGTACGTGACCATGGACCTGTCCAGCACCTACCGGGGCGTCGCCCGCGCCGCCCTCCCGGACGCGGTCATCATCGCGGATCTGTTCCACGTCGCCCAGCTGATCACAAAGATGGTCGCTGACGTGCGCCGACGCGTGTCCCGGGAGGTCCGCCGCCGGCGCGGCCGGGCCAGCGACCCCGAGTACAGGTACAAGAACCTGTTCGTCCACGGGCCACTCCGGCTCTCCGAACGAGGCCTGAAGAAGATCCACGAGGTGCTCGCGCTGCTCGCCGAGATCAACGCCGACGCCGCCCACGACCTGCGCGTCGCCTGGACTGCCGCCGGCCACCTGCTGCGCCTGCTCGCGCTCGCTCCGTCCCGGACCGGCCGGGCGACCAGCCGCACCGACATCGCCCAAGGCCTCTACCGCTTCTTCGACTACGTCGCGACGTTCGGCCGTGACGTGCCCGAACTCGTCACCGCCGCCGAGACCATCGACCACTGGCGCGAACCGATCACGACAGGGGTGCTCACCGGGATCACCAACGCCACCGCCGAGGGGATCAACAGGCTGACCAAACTGGTCTACCGGGTCGGGTTCGGACTGACCAACGTCGCCGACCAGCAACGCCGCGCCCGTTACATCGCGTCACGTGCCGCCCGCGCACCCTGGCGACCCACCGTAACCGCACCAGCGATCACAGCGTAGTCAGGCGAACACAACCTCCGGTGATCTGCGGAGAG
>NZ_CEVIVD010000156.1:2730-10670 GCF_982290655.1 Protofrankia sp. CiP1_Cm_nod3 | reverse complement strand
TCTCCCGGTGGCGTTCGACGGTCCGCCAGACCTCCTCCAGACCCGCACCGGTCATGGCGCTGCAGATCAGCACCGGTGTGCTCCAGCCGCCGTCACCGGCCCGCAGGAGCCGCAGAGCGCCGGCCAGCTCCTACGCGGCGACGCGCGCGCCCCCCTCGTAGGGACCGTCGGCCTTGTTGACGCGACGATGTCGGCGAGCTCGAGCACCCCCTTCCTGATGCCCTGCAACTGATCGCCGGTACGCGCCAGGCACAGCAGCAGAAAGGTGTCGACCATCCCGGCGACGGTCACCTCGGACTGCCCGACACCGACCGTCTCGACCAGGACGACGTCGTAACCGGCCGCCTCCATCACCACGATGGACTCCCGGGCCGCCCGGGCCACCCCACCGAGGGTCCCCGACGTCGGCGAGGGGCGCACGAACGCGGCCGGGTCGGTCCCGAGCCGGGCCATCCGCGTCCGGTCACCCAGGATGCTGCCGCCGGTACGGGTCGACGGCGAGCACGGCCACAGTGTGCCCGCAACCGGTCAGATAGGTGCCGAGCGCGTCGATGAACGTCGACTTCCCCACCCCCGGCACCCCGGTGATCCCGACGCGCCGGGCGTGCCCGGCGTGCCCGGCGAGTTCGGCGCGCAGCGCGGGCACGAACGTCAGATGGCCGGCGGCGAACGAGGAGACCCCGATGATGTGCACATCGGCCTCGACGGCCTGCCGCGCCACCTCCGCCGGGGCCTGGAACAGCGGGCCCACGTCCACGTCGAACCCGAGGTCGGCGAAGGCGGACGCGATCACCTGCTGGCCGCGGTCGTGCCCGTCCTGCCCCATCTTCGATCCGGAGCCCGGACTCAGGCCCGTACCGCACGACACCCCCGGACGCCGTCCGCCACGACCGGTACAGCTCGTCGGTCTCAGTCATACGCTCTCTCCTCGCAGGTCCGGACCACCAGGCCCAGCGGCAACCGGGATCGGGAACGGCGGAGAGCGTCACAGCACGGGAAGCGGAACCGGCTCCGGAACCGGCTATAGGACCGGCAGGCCGGCACACGCTCACAGCTCCCGGCCCACGGTGCGTGCCCGCCGGTAAGTCGCGGGCCGCAGGGTATCGCTTGAGACCGCGCGGTATCAGCCGACATTGTTGGATGTCCTACCGTGCGGGCCGCCGGGTCCCGCCGGGCACCGGAGGGAAAGCGATGAACGACGTACTGCTCACCGTCCGCGGCCGGCTGGGCCGGATCACGCTCAACCGGCCGAAGGCCATCAACGCGCTCAGCCACGGCATGCTGCGCCGCATCGCCGACGCCCTGACCGCCTGGGAGCACGACGAGCGCATCCGGGCGGTACTGATCGACGGTGCCGGCGAGCGGGGGCTGTGCGCCGGCGGTGACATCCGGTCCATCTACGACGACGTCAGCTCCGGCGGCAGCGCCGCGCTGGGCTTCTGGGTCGACGAGTACCGGCTCAACGCCCGCATCGGTCACTACCCGAAACCGTATGTCGCGCTGATGGACGGGCTGGTCATGGGCGGGGGCGTCGGCGTCTCCGCGCACGGCAGCGTACGGGTGGTCACCGAGCGCTCCCTGGTCGCCATGCCCGAGGTCGCCATCGGCCTCGTGCCCGACGTCGGCGGAACCTATCTGCTGTCCCGGATGCCCGGCCAGTCGGGCACCCACATCGCGCTCACCACCGCGCGGATATCCGGCGCCGACGCCATCCAGCACGGGCTGGCCGATCACTACGTGCCCAGCGGCCGGCTCGGCGCGCTGGTCGACGCGCTGGGCAGCGGTGACGAGCGCGACCCGGTCGAGGTGGTCCGCTCCTTCGCCGAGCCGCCCCCGGCCAGCGCGCTGGCCGCGCAGGCGGGCTGGATCGACCACTGCTACGCGGCGGGGACCGTCGAGGAGATCCTGGGCCGGCTGAACGAGCACGGTGGGCCGGCCGCCGCCGCGGCGGAGGAGATCGCGAAAAGATCGCCCACCGCGCTCAAGGTCACCCTGCGCTCGCTCCGGTCGGCCGCCGAGCTGCCCAGCCTGGAGGCGGTGCTCGACCAGGAGTACCGGGTCTCCAGCACCTGCCTGCGCTCGCACGACCTCGCCGAGGGCATCCGGGCCCAGGTCGTCGACAAGGACCGCCGTCCCCGCTGGTCACCGGCGGCCCTGGCCGAGGTCAGCGACGAGGCGGTCGCCAGCTTCTTCGCGCCCCTGGGCGCCGGCGAACTCGGGCTCGCCACCGCCAGGGTGTCGATTGTCACGGGTCAATGACCCTCCGATTCAGGAAATGCGCTCCGACGCGAACGGCTGCCGGCGGGCGCTGTTACCATTGTTTCCATGAGCCATTCCCGACCGTATGCCCGGACGCCATCGTCAACGAATTCCCACGGATCGGACGGAGCGGACGGCGCGGCCCCGGAGCTCGTCGTTCTTCTCAGCCCGTCCGGAGAGGCGGTCGGAGTCGCCCCGAAAGCCACCGTCCACGGGCCTCGGACGCCGTTGCACCTGGCGTTCTCCTGCTATGTCTTCGATGATGCCGACCGCGTACTCGTCACCCGGCGGGCTCATGCGAAACGCACCTGGCCAGGGGTGCTGACCAACACCTGCTGTGGCCATCCGGCCCCTGGTGAGGATTTCCGGACGGCCGTCTCACGGCGGCTGGCCGAAGAACTGAACCTGCACGTCCAGCGCATCGACCTGGCCCTGCCGACGTTCCGCTACCGCTGCGTGATGGCCGACGGCACCGTGGAGAACGAGATCTGCCCGGTGTTCTTCACGCAGGCGTCAAGCGATTTCCGGATCAACCCCGAGGAGGTCGCCGAGGCATACTGGGCACCATGGCCGGCGTTTTCCGAGGACGTTCTGGACGGTTCTCTGAAGATATCACCCTGGTGTCGCCTGCAAATGGCACGGCTGCGCACGCTCGGGCCCTCGCCCCGGCACTGGCCGGTGGCACCGGACGAGGCGCTCCCCCCGGCCGCCCGGCAGAATTCCAGAAACCATCGGGGATAAGCCGGGGCGGGATTCCGTGCCACCGCGGAAGCCGCTCCGGCAGCCCGCCCCCGTCAGTCCGTCACCTCCGCGTCGGGCTCCCCCACCGGCGGCACCGGGTGCCGGATGCCGCGGATGCCGGATGCCGGATGCCGGATGCGGGGCGGCCTCAGGCGGTGGCGGCCGGCGGCCGGCGGTGGCGGAGCAGGCGCCGGCCGCAGCCGAGCATGTGGCCACGCAGCTCCTCGTCGCCGATGTCGGCGACCTGCGGGCCGAACCCGGCCTCGCGCAGCCCGGAGAGCAGGATGCTCGCGGCCACGATGCCGCCGGGATCGGGATCAGGCCCCGTGAGCAGCACCAGGATCCGGTTGCTCAGCTCGGGGAACGCCCCGTGTTCGCTCAGGACGTGCGCGACCGCGAGGTCACCCTGGAGCACGGCGTAGAGCGACCGGTTACGGATGATCAGATCGATGATGCCGGCCAGCACGGTCTCGACCTGGGCGGCACGGGAGCGCTTCCGCTCGGCCTCGCTCGCGATCGCGGCGAGCTCCTCGATCGCCGGGTTGACCACCGCGAGGACGATGTCGTCCTTGGTCTTGTAGTGGTAGTAGACGGCCGCCTTGGTCACGCCGAGCGCATCCGCGATCATCTGTAGTGACGTCCCGCTGACGCCTCGCTCGGCGAAGAGGTCCAGGGCCGCCGCGAGCAGCTTCTTCCGCCCCGTCCCCTCCCGAGGGCCCGCCGGTTCGAGCTGTGTCGCCACCGCCTCCGACCTCCTGTCCGTCTGTCCGTCTGTCCGTCTGTCCGTCTGCTCGTCCGGATTGTCCTGGCTGCGCGGGCCGCCTGTCCGGCTGATCCCCATCCGCGCGGACGATCTGGGCGCCATCACCAGGCATCATCTCGCGCGACAGGCGGGCCGACAGGTCGGCCGAAGCGCAGCTGACAGAGCAGCACTGTCGCGTCCTGCGCGCTCATCGATCTTAATGCTAGCCGAACGGCAGGTCGGTAACCAGCCGATCAGCTTGCCATTTCCTAGACGAACGGCTAGCTTCCTTTTGGAGAAGACCTGCCGATCGGCTAGTGACGCTGGCAAGCGGCGCTCATCCGCAGCGCCCTGTCGACCCAAGGAGAAGATCCGTTGGCCACCTACCTGTACCGGCTCGGACGCACGGCCTACCGCCGCCGGCGGCTGGTCGTCGCCCTGTGGGTCGTCGTGCTGGCCCTCATCGGGGCCGGCGCGGCGACCCTGTCCGGCCCGACCTCCGACACCTTCTCCATCCCGGGGACCGAATCCCAGAAAGCGGTCGACCTGCTGCGGGAACGCATGCCCGGCGCCGGCGCCGACGCGGCCACCGCGCGCGTGGTCTTCACCGTCACGGACAGTCCGCTCACCGAGGGTGCGCGCAGACAGGCCGTCACCGACACCGTCCAGCGGATCACCAGGGCGCCGCAGGTGGCCCAGGCCAGCGACCCGTTCCTCCGGGACGGTGTCTCCCGGGACGGGCGCACCGCCTACACGCAGGTCGCCTACAAGGTGCAGCCGGGCGAGGTCACCGACGAGGCCAGGGACAGCCTGTTCGCCGCCGCCACGACGGCCCGCGACGCCGGGATCGGCGTCGAGTTCGGCGGCACCGCGGTGGAGGGGGCGCCCGAACAGAGCGCCACCGAGGTCATCGGCCTGGCCGTGGCCGCCGTCGTGCTCGTCATCACCTTCGGCTCGCTGGTCGCGGCCGGCTTCCCCCTGCTCACCGCGCTGCTGAGCGTGATGATCGGCATCGGGTGCGTCCAGATCGCCACCGGGTTCATCGACATCGGCTCCAGCACCCCGACGCTCGCCCTGATGCTCGGCCTGGCGGTCGGTGTCGACTACGCGCTGTTCATCACCTCCCGCTACCGGCACGAGCTCTCCCTGGGGTCCGACGGCGAGCAGGCCGCGGGCCGCGCGGTGGGCACCGCGGGCTCGGCGGTGGTGTTCGCCGGTCTGACCGTCATCATCGCGCTGGCCGCGCTGTCGGTCGTGGGCATCCCGTTCCTGACGTCGATGGGGCTGGCCGCCGCCGGCACCGTCGCCGTCGCCGTGCTCGTCGCGCTCACCCTGCTGCCCGCCCTGTTCGGCTTCGCCGGGCGGCGGCTGACCGGCGGGCGCATCCCCGGGCTGCGCGCCCGCGACCCCGAAGGCGACGGCGGCGGCCCCACGGCGGGCCAGCGGTGGGCACGCCTGATCGTGCGGCGTCGCGGCATCGCCGTCGCCGTGTCCGTGCTGGCCCTGGGCCTGCTCGCCGTGCCCGCGGCCGATCTGCGCCTCGGCCTGCCCACCGACGCCACGGCCGCGCCGGACAGCACCCAGCGCCGGGCCTACGACCAGCTCACCGCCGGGTTCGGGGCGGGTTTCAACGGCCCGCTGCTGCTCGTGGTGGACGGCACGGCCAGCGCCGACCCGCACACGGCCGTCGACGAGGTCTCCCGGACCATCGCCGGGCTGCCGGGCGTGGCCGCGGTGACCGCGCCGACGTTCAGCCCCGCGGGTGACACCGCGACGCTGTCGGTGACCCCCGCCTCCGGGCCGAGCGAGGCCGCCACCGAGGACCTGGTGCACACCATCCGCGGCCAGGCGGCGGCGATCAGGGCCGCCACCGGCGCCAGCACCGCGATCACCGGTGAGACCGCGATCAACATCGACGTGTCCGAGAAGCTCTCCGACGCGCTGCTGCCCTACCTCGCGGTCGTCGTCGGGCTGGCGTTCGTGCTGCTCGTCCTGGTCTTCCGCAGCGTCCTCGTGCCGCTGAAGGCGACCGCGGGCTTCCTGCTCAGTGTCGTCGCCACGTTCGGCGCGGTGGTGGCCGTGTTCCAGTGGGGCTGGCTGATGGACGTCCTCGGCGTCGCGACGACCGGCCCCATCGTCAGCATCCTGCCGATCTTCCTCATCGGTGTCCTGTTCGGCCTGGCCATGGACTACGAGGTCTTCCTGGTCACCCGGATGCGCGAGGAGTTCGTCCACGGCCTCGGGCCGGACGACGCGGTGGTCACCGGCTTCCGGCACGGCGCCCGGGTCGTCACCGCGGCCGCGATCATCATGATCAGCGTGTTCGCCGGGTTCATCCTGTCCGATCAGGCGATCATCCAGTCGATCGGCTTCGCGCTCGCCTTCGGCGTGCTCGTGGACGCGTTCGTGGTGCGGATGACCCTGGTGCCGGCGGTGATGTCCCTGGCCGGGCGGCACGCCTGGTGGCTGCCGGCATGGCTGGACCGGCTCCTGCCCGACATCGACGTCGAGGGCAAGAAGCTCCTCGGCCCGCCGGCCCTGCCCGAGCAGCGGGCCCACGCCACCACGTCCGCCGGGGGCCCCACCGCACCCCACGACCTGCCCGCGACCGTCCGCCATCCCTGACCGCGGCGGCCCACGGCTACCCGGAGCGGCGGCTCCACACGGGGACGAAGCGCTGGCCGCGGACCTCGTAGACGGTCACCACCGACGTCAGCGGGTCGCCCCAGGCGTCGAAGCCGACCTCACCGGTGACACCGGGGAAGCGGCCCTGCCCGACAGCGGTGACGATCGCCGCCCTGGCGGCCTCGTCCACCATGTCGCGGCCGGGCAGGACGCCGGCCGCGGCCCGCAGCAGCGCCTGCGCCGCGTCGTAGGCGTAGGCGGCGACCGAGGGGATCCCGTCGACGCCCGGCGCCGGGGAGGCGGCCGGTGAGGCCGGCGCGACGGCGTGGCCGCCGTCGCGGGCCTCACCGTCACCAGCCGGTCCGGCCGCCGCCGGGCTACCGCCGGCCGGACCACCAACAGACGGACCGGCAGCAGACGGACCGGCGACAGACAGGCCACCAGCGGGCGGGGCGCCAGCAGACGGAGCGCCAGCGGGCGAGACACCGCCAGCCGGAGCGCCGGTAGCCGGGCTGCCGCCGTCCTTCTCCGCCGGCCAGCGGCCCAGGTAGGCGGCCGCGAACCGCCCGGCCGCCGGCAGCGCGGACAGGGGCGCACCAAGATCGGCGATCAGGTCTCCTTCGGCGGTGTCCCGCGTCCGCTCGAGGTAGTGGGAGTCGAACAGCCCGTCGGAGCCCAGGATGGACACGGCCGGGCCGTGCTCGGCCAGTTCCTCGCGCAGCTTCCCGGCAAAGGCGGGGCCGGTCGCCACGTACACCAGGTCCGGTGCCTCGGCGCGCAGGGAGCGGGCCACCTGTTCGACCTCGGCCGTGTCGTCGGTGCTGCCGTCGACCCGGTGCGTCCCGGTGACGGCCGCGCCGAGCCGGGCAGCCTCGGCGGCGAACCGCCGCGCGAGCGAGATACCGAAGTCCGGGCCGCCGTCGACCACCGCGATCCGCTGGCGGCCACTGGCCCGCACCGCGAACTCGGCGGCGTCACGGGCCGCGAGCACATCCGTCCCGCTCAGCCGGAAGTAGGTCCGGTACGGCCTGCTCCGGGCCGTCGACGGGGCCGGCGCGGCCGACGAGGGGGCGCCGGTCAGCTCGGGCTGGCTGTTGGACGGCGAGACCACCGCGATCCCGGCGGCGTCCAGGGTGGGCAGGGCGACCATCGCGACCGTGGAGCTCAGCGGCCCGACCACGCCGATCAGGGTCTGGTCGGCGGCGAGCGTCCCCGCGGCGCGGGCGCCGCCGTCCGGCCTGGACAGGTCGTCCTGGACGCTCAGCCGGACCTTCCAGCCCGGGATCGTGCCCTGGGCGTTCGCCTCGTCGACCGCGAGGCGAACGGCGTTGCGCACTGCCGTACCCACGGATGCGCGGTCCGCGGACAGCGGTGCGATCAGCCCGAGCGTGGCCGTCCTGGTCCGCGTGGCGGACGGCCCGTGAGCCGGCGAACCGCCCGTGAGCGCCACCGCGAGAACGGCCACGAGGACCACGATCACAGCGACCACAACGGCGAACACCCGGTGTAGCCGCCGCCGCGGCCCAGTGACGAACAGCCGTCCGAGCATGGCTGTCAGCCGTCCGACCATGTT